>JADDQT010000119.1 GCA_016781225.1 Actinomycetota bacterium | reverse complement strand
AAAGCTGCGCTGGACGCCTACAAGGAGCTCGTCGAGCAGGTGGTGCCGCTAATGGCGCCCGAGCTGCCGACCTACCAGCTCTTGCCGGCGCGTGTGGTCGGCGAGATTATTGAAGGCGACTCGTCCAAGGGGATGGAAGGTCAGCCCCGATTCTCCTGGCACATCGAACCCCTCGAGGCAGGGACGGAGAACGAGTCGGCGTGGACTCTCGTGGACGAGCAGCGCCGCCGCTTCGCTGATGAGCTATGGGACGAGATGGCGACGCTGTTCCGTCGACGCCGTGGGGAGCTACCGGCGGTCACTGGACTCGTCATCCACAACGGGGAGCCAGAGGTGTACTCGTCTACACCAGCAGGATCGCTCGCCCTAAGCCTCCTCGCCGCCGACCTCGCCCGGTTTAAGTGGACGAGTCGATCCAGTCGGATCGACTCCAACGCAGGAACCACCCGTCCCGTCAGTCGGTGACCAGGCAACCACCTCACCGCCTGTCGGCACGATGGGCGTCCGGCACGTGGTTGGCGGGTGAGAATCGGACCTCGCCGACCTCGCTCGCGGACGCATTCGAGCTGCATCCATCCAGCGCCGAACCGAATGACTCCGCCACGGGCGCGGCCGCCACAACCGGCGATCGCGAGGACGCGTGGCGCCTGCGCCCACTCGTCGGTCCATCCCCCGCCCCCTAAGTGCCTGCTTGAGAGGCACCCGGTAACGGACACCTACTTCGCGTCCCATAATCCCTCGATCCGGGGCGGCGCGGCCACCTCCTACCGACGGGACGGTGGGGCGCTCACCGGCGGCGATCGGGGTGTCGGATGTTCTGGGCGACCTCGTCGTCGATGGCGGCGCCGATCGGCCAGCTCCGCGCTCCCGCGTCCTGCCCGACGGTATCTCCCACGCCAGCCCACGGCGGTAGTCGTCCACGCCCTATCCGTCGCGATCGGTCGCGCTCGCGCGAAGAAGCACCCAGTGAGTCCGGCGCAGTCCAGCGGCGCCACGCAGCCGGCGATAAAGGGCCGCGTCTCTTGTCGCGTCGAAGAGAGTCGGGACTTCTTGAGGCCTGGCGGCGACCCGGCTGAAGAGCCAGTCCATTGACAGTCGGTTTCCAGACTGTATGATCTGTGCATGTCAGTGGGTCGCTCGACGTTCGAGTCCGATGCTCACGGGGCCAAGTACGTTAAGGCCCTCGACGCCCATGCAAGTGCACGGGATCGGTTCTTCGAGCTACTCAACGACGCATGCAATGAGCACCGCCTCCAAGACGCCGAGGCGCTCGGCCACCCGGCCCTCGCCGGCATCGTTCGGTTCCTCGACGACGACCCGGAGACCGGGTGGGTTGTCGCGACCGAGCTGCGCTTCCGCCAGGCCGTTGGCGTCGGTGTTCGGTTGAAGATGGAGGAGCTCGGGTGGGTGAAGACCGGCGTCAAGGGCCCGGTCGCCTCGGTCCATTTCTCGCGTGCCGAGCGGTATGTCGCCGCGTAGAAGGCCCGGACGCCGAGAGCTTGAGGCGCCCTGCCGGCGGTAGGTGACGGGCGGCGCGAGACCGAGGTCGCTGCCCGCCGCAACGGTCCCATTCGCGAGGATTACCGTATGACGCTAGCCGGGTGGGACATCCCAGACCTTGAAGCGCTTATGCGCACCGTGCTTCGCCTCTCGCTGCGCGCCGAGCTTGGAGACGACTGGCTGAAGCATCTCCCGGCGCACGTTGGAAGACTCATTGAGGACAACGCCAAACTTGCCGCCCGGAAGCGTCCACAGGAGCAGCTCCGCGGCCCTTGGGATGCCGCCGGCATGCCCACGATACGCGCTCTCCTGGCCTGGAAGCTTCCCATCGCGTTGAATGCCATCTGGCCCGACCCCGCGCATGCCGAGGTGGACCTCTCCCGCCTTGCATCGGCACGGGACAAGCGGGCGCACGTCGTCGGCCCGCCGCTCGGCCAGATCACGGAGGACGAGGTAGCTGCAATGGTGACTCGTCTGCGTGTCGGTTTCGAAGAGGTGCGCCGCCGACTCGAGGGTGAGGTCGGTGACTGGTGGCCGTACCTCGCCTCAGTGCACTCGAACGTCGTGGAGTTGTGCTGGGAGAGATCGTCCGGTTGGGCGGGGCGCACCACGACGCTCAACGAAGGGGATCTCGTGACGCTCGACGTGGTTGGTGTGAACCCGAACGGCCCGACGGAGGATCTCCGGTACGACTTCCGCTGCATTCAAAGCGGCGGCGTCCAGGCCGGGTTGGCGTGGGATGAGTCGAACAGCTTCAGGTTCGAGGTTCCGCGGTGCAGGACGCTCCTGGTGAAAGTCTCTGTTGGTACGGCCTACGACATAGCCAACGTGGACACGGCCAAACGGCAACTGCCGGTCCGGCCCTCCGATTAGTTAGCTCGTCGCACACCCTAAGCGCTTCGACCATTTGAATCTCGCCAACATCGTGCAGCGCGTGAGACGAGCGATCTCCTAGCGGATGACTACTCCACCTCTGGCCGAACGACATGGAAGCAAAGTCACGCCACTTCGACGCAGTCATCCGCGGTATCTAGACGCGGCGAGTCCAGGGTGGGCGTGTCCCGAAGGTGCCGGTCGATGGCAGTCAGCTCCCGCGAGCACGACGCCGTCACGAGAGACCAACCGCGCCCCCGAGTCGGCGTTCTGCGGGCCATGTCAGTGGCCCCAACAGGGCGGTTCGGACTCCCCGTGCCGTAGCTCAGGTCTGTAGCACCCGGCGCACTGCTTGAACGCTGCCCGGGGCAAGAAGGCGGAACTGGACCGTCTGGCCGGTCCGCGGAGCGACAATCACCATGCCGTTACCGGCGTAGATCGCGACGTGGCCAAGATCTGTTGGCACCCGACCACCGCGGGTGAAGACCAGGTCTCCTGGGCGCAAGTCGTTCAGACCGACCGGGATTCCGATGTTGATCTGTTCCCGGGTTGTGCGCGGGACACGCACCCCCGTCTCAGCGTAGGCCCACTGGACAAGGCCGGAGCAGTCGAAGCCACCCGGTGACTCGCCGCCCCACACGTACGGCGTGCCGAGAGCCCGCATGGCAACCATCACTACGGCCTCCCCGGATCCCGGCACCATCGCCCCAGAGGTGAGAAGCCCGGCGGCTGATCCGCCCGGCTGGCCCATCCCGTAGGCCACGGCCTTGGCCAGCACCGCGTCGACATAGGCGTCGCTGCGGTTGTAGGCGTAAATCGCGGTCGACAGATCGGACGATCCCTCGGCGGCGGCGCAGAGCTTGGCGGCCGCCGCGTAGATGGCGTCCCAAGCGTTGTGCGCCGAAGGCACCGCCCCAGCGGGACGACCGGGCGCCAGCCTTGCCCACCGGGCCCACGTGGTGGACAGGAACTGCATCGGGCCCAGAGCGTGGGCCCAGCCATCGGAGGACGACGGGTCCCTGATGGCGGCGAACCCGGGCCGCCCGTCGATGGCCGGGCCCATGATGGGCGGGCTCACGTCCCCGGTTGCCGGGTCGGCCCGACCCTGGGCGTGGCCAGACTCGAGGGCACCGATGGCGGCGAGGACCTGCCATGGCAGCCCGGCGCATGTGGCCGCAGCGGCCTGGTAGACGGAAAGCAGGTCGGGCGGGATCTCTGCAAGCGCTACAGCAGAAGGCGGACCGCCTGCCGCAGCGGCCTTCGGCGGCGGGAAAACCAACGCGACGGCCATCACGAGGGCCACCGGAGCTGCGAGCCCCGCCACGAGAGCCTTCATAGAGACCTATGGCGTGATCGATGCTGGAAACACAAAGTCGGGCGCGGCGCACGAAGGATCGCAGCGACTCCCCTTGCTCACGGGGTCTTCTCCTCGCCGGCCCGCTTGGCTTGTTCCGGAGTAAGGCCAACCCACTCCCGCACGGCCTGGAGGGTGAACCGCCACTCTCGGCCGAGCTTGCGCCCGTACAGGGAGCCGTTTTTGGCCGACGACCAGACGGTCTCGAGGGGGACGCCGGTGGCGTCGGCCACCTCCTGGGCCGTCAGGGTCCGTAGCTCGGTCAGGTCCAGCTCGTCGTCGGGCGCCATGGCACCGCCTTCCTTGTTGTCGAGGCACGTCCCCGGCTATCTGCCGTGAAATTAGTACTTGCGGCCTTGTTCGGCAAGGTCTACTCTTCCCAGGACGTTCCCCTGTATCTGCCGTTGTTTACCGGTATTAGGAAGTGACCAAGGAGGAGGGCACATGGACCCAGAGACGCCAGCTGGACGTGAGGGGTGCTTCTGATGGGCCAAGCACTCGCGGTGATGGTTGCCCAGGTCACCGTGGCCCCGAACTCCTCGGGCATGCCCGGCGCCCAGCTGATCCAGCAGTTGCTCAACTGGTTGTCCCAGGTCGCCTTGTGGGGGTCGCTGGCCAGCATCCTCGGCGGGGCAGCCCTCTACGGCGTGGCCCAGAACTCGGGCTACTCGCAGGGTGCCTACCGGGGCAAGCAGCTGGCCGTTGGCGGAGTGGCCGGCGCCTGCCTGGCCGGCATCGCCCCGACGGCCATCAACCTGCTCTTCCGGGCAGCGGGGGGTTGACGGGATGTACCCTCCGCCTACCACCACCCGCGCTGCCGACCTCATCCGTCTGGCATGGGTCGCCGGGGGACTCGTCGCCGCCTTCGTGCTCGGGATGGCTGCCCGCGGCCTCCTCGATCCCTCCAACGGGACGATCACAGGTAGCGGCCCACTCGGCCGCCCACCAACATCTACGAGCGCAGAGGGCGCAGGCCGCGCAGGCCGCGCAGGCCCGACAGCGATGGAAGCGGGCGTTCCTATCGGCTACACCCGCAGCCGGGAGGGGGCAGTGGCCGCCGCCGTCAGCTACGTGCGGACCGGCCAAGCCTTCCTCGACATGGACTCCAGCGGCGTGCAGAGAGCTGTGAGGACCATGGCCGCCTCGGGCAGCACCGAGGCCCAGCTGGCGGAGACCAGCACAAAGCTCGCGGCTACCCGTGAGGCGCTAACCGGCAGCAACGCTCCCATCGAGTACCACCAAGCCATCCTGGCCGTCCGCGTCGACGCATTCACGCCCGAGCGGTCCCGAGTGGCGGTGTGGAACGTGGGAGTGCTGTCCCGGCAGGGGGCGGCCCCGCCACAGGCCGGCTGGGCAGTCTCCACCTTCGATCTTGTCTGGGAACGGGGCGACTGGAAGGTGTGGGCGGAATCGATCGTGCCGGGACCAGCACCAATCACCAACAACGCCGTCGCCCCCGCTACGTCAGCTGAGCTCCGGGCCCGCCTGGCCGGCTTCACCGACTACGGAGCGACCCGGTGACTGGTGGCCGGCGCCCCGGGCGGGCAATCGCCTCCACGCTGGTGGCCAGCGCGGTCCTCATGAACTCTCAGGCGGCCTCGGCAGACGTGCCGGGCGTCGGCCTGGTCAAGGAAGCCGTGGGCGGGACGGTTGGTTGGGGCTTCGAAGGGGTGGCCGGCGGCATCGCCAAGTGGGTTCTCGGCGCAGTCGCCGACCTGATCGACGGCGTCGTCAACTTCTTGAAGACATCGGCCCGCCCCGACCTCGACGCCGCCTGGTTCTCGGGTCCGGAGTCGCCCTTCGCCCTAGTGCGCAATATCGCCGCCGTCCTCCTCGTCGCCTTCGTGTTCCTGGCCGTCATCCAGGGCCTGATGGCCGGCGAGCTGGGTGTCCTCAGCGGGCGGATCGCCCGGGACGTGTGTCTGGCCGTGCTGGGGATGGGGGCGACCGTCGTGGTGACGGTAAAGCTTCTCGACCTCACCGACGCCCTCTCGACGGCGGTGCTGGGAGGCGCTGACGGTCAAGCCCTGGGCTTCCTCACCGGCTTCGGTGTGGCTGCTCACTCCGCCAGCGGCGGGTTCTCGAGCGTGCTCATCGGGATCGTTGCCGTGGTCGCCGCCCTGTTGGTGTGGATCGAGCTCCTGGTGCGCTCCGCCTTGGTCTACCTGCTCGTCGCCCTCACACCGCTGGCGTTCGCGGCCATGACCTGGCCAGCGGCCCGCGGCGTCCTGCGCAAGACCATCGAGGTGCTGGTGGCCATCATCGTCAGCAAGTTCGTCGTCTGCGTGGCCATCGCTGTCGGCGTGGCCGCCCTGGCCGGCGCCGGAGAGCCCGCTCCAGGCGTAGGAGTGGGCACAGGCGCCGCAATGGGCCTGGGCAAGCTCTTGACCGGGGCCTCGATCTTGGCCATGGCGGCCTTCTCTCCCTTCCTGGTGCTCAAGTTGATCCCGCTGGCCGAGGCCGCCCTCGTCGCCCAGGGAATCTCCCGTTCACCGGCGCGAGGCGCCCAAGGCACGATGCAAACGGCGTACTACGCCAACTCCCTCTCTCGACTGGCGGGACGGGGAGGAGGCGCTGGCACTGGCGGCACGTCAGGCTCAACTGCGAACGGAACGAACGGCAGCCCCTCCGGGGGCGACGTGGATCGCTTGGCCGGAGGGGGCGCTTCGTCAGGCGGGGCGGCG
>JADDQT010000118.1 GCA_016781225.1 Actinomycetota bacterium | reverse complement strand
CGCCGAGCGGAGCCCGATGAGCCTCGACGGTTCCTGGTACCTCTGCCTGGCTGCCGCTGTCTTCACCATCGGGGCCGTGGGCCTGCTGGTGCGGCGCAACGTGTTGGTCATGTTCATGTGCGTGGAGCTCATGCTCAACGCCGTCAATCTCACCCTCGTCACCTTCTCCCGCATGCTCGACGACATCGGCGGCCAGTCCCTCGTCTTCTTCGTGCTGGTGGTGGCCGCAGCCGAGGTGGTGGTGGGCCTCGGGATCATCGTGGCCATCTTCCGGCGCCGGGCTGGGGCCACCGCCGACGACCTTCACCTGCTGCGGGGCTAGGCGTCCGTGGCCGACCTCGCCTACCTCATCCCGGCGCTCCCGCTCGCCGGTTTCCTGGCTCTAGTAGTCCTCGGGCGCCGGGCAGGTGACCCTGGAGCCGGCTGGCTGGCCACCTCGGCCATAGGGATCTCGTTCCTGGCCACGCTGGCCACCTTCTTCGAGCTCCTGGGCCAGGACGCCCACCACCGCGAGGTGACCAAGCCTCTCTTCACCTGGATCGCGGCCGGAGGGTTCGAGGTCAAGGCCGCGCTGCTGGTCGACCAGCTGTCGGTCACCATGGCTCTGTTCGTCACCGGGGTGGGCACCCTCATCCACCTGTACTCCGTCGGGTACATGAAGGGCGACGAGAACTTCCCCCGCTTCTTCGTCTACCTCAACCTCTTCGCATTCTCCATGCTGGTGCTGGTCCTCTCCGACAGCTTCCTGTTCACCTTCCTCGGGTGGGAGGGGGTAGGGGCGTGCTCCTACCTGCTGATCTCGTTCTGGTTCGAGCGGGACACGGCCGCCACTGCGGGCAAGAAGGCATTCGTGGTCAACCGGGTCGGCGACTTCGGATTCATGATCGCCATGTTCCTGCTGTTCAGCACCGTGGGCACCCTCACCTACAAGGAGGTATTCGAGGGTCTCGAGGGCGTCTCCCACGCGGCGATAGTCGCCATCGCCCTCCTGCTCTTCCTGGGCGCCACCGGGAAGTCGGCGCAGCTGCCCCTGTTCGTGTGGCTCCCCGACGCCATGGAGGGGCCGTCACCGGTGTCGGCCCTGATCCACGCCGCCACCATGGTCACTGCCGGCGTCTACCTCATGGCCCGTGTCAGCCCCCTTCTCGCCGAGGCCGGGGGCGCCCTCACGGTCGTAGCCGTGGTGGGGGCGGTAACGGCGCTGGTGGCAGCGGTGATCGCCTGTGCCCAGGACGACATCAAGCGCGTGCTGGCCTACTCCACGATCTCCCAGCTCGGCTACATGTTCCTCGCCGTGGGCTCGGGCGCCTACATCGCGGCGGTCTTCCACATGGTCACGCATGCCTTCTTCAAGGCCCTGCTGTTCCTCGGAGCGGGTTCGGTGATGCACGGCATGAACGACGAGCTGAACATGAAGCGCATGGGAGCCCTCAGGCGCTGGATGCCGGTCACCGGTGCCACCTTCATCGTGGGCTGGCTGGCCATCGCTGGAGTGCCTCCGTTCTCCGGGTTCTGGTCCAAGGACGATGTCCTTCTCGCCGCCTACGACAAGAGCCCCGTGCTGTGGGCGATCGGGTTGTTCACTGCCCTGCTCACCGCCTACTACATGGGCCGCCAGGTCTTCCTCGTCTTCTTCGGAGAGGAGCGCTGGCGGCGCGAAGAGCGTGGCGGCGTTCACGGCAACGAGCCGTCGAGGGGGCGCCCCGAGGAGAGGTCCGAGGCCGAGCCCCCCGCCGAGGGAGAGCACAGCGAACCCCACGAGTCGCCCCGGCTGATGACCGCGCCCATGGTGGTGCTCGCCGTCCTGGCCCTTTTCGGGGGACTGCTCAACCTGCCGTTCGAGAAGCTCAAGTTCTTGGAGCACTGGCTGGAGCCGGTGTTCGAGGAGGCCGAGCACAAGCTCGCGCCGGGCGTCGAGGATCTGCGCCTCGTGCTGGCGCTGCTGGCCATCGCCGCCGGAGTGGCCGGCATCGCCATCGCCTACGCCATCTTCATGCGTGCCGGACGCATCGCCGCCTTCGAGCCGGCCGTAATGAAACGGGGCAGCGGAGGCTTCGACGACCTCTACTCCTTCCTCGTGGAGCGCCCGGGTCGGGCCATCGCCAACTTCACCGCCTTCGTGTTCGACGCCCGTGTGGTGGACGGAATCGTCAACGGCGCAGCTTCCGTGGTCCGCATGGGCGGTTCACAGCTCCGCAAGGTCCAGACCGGCTACGTTCGCAACTACGCCCTCGGCGTCACCTTCGGTGCCGCCCTGCTCCTGGGCTACGCCTTGTTGCGGATGGGGAGTTAACCGGTGGAGGGCCTCTCGGTACTCACCGCCATCGTCCTGGTGCCGGTCATCGGTGCGGCCGTCGTGGCGCTGATACCTCGCTCGCGTGAGGACGTCATCAAGGCCGTGGGCCTCACGGCGGCGGTCTTGGTGGGGGTGGCGGCCATCAGCCTGGTCTTCGCCTTCGACGCCAACAGCTCGGAATACCAGTTCGTCTCCGAGGCCAGCTGGATCGAGGAGTTCGGGGTCTCCTGGCTGCTGGGCGTGGACGGCATCTCGCTCTTCCTGGTGGTGCTCACCGGCATCCTCTTTCCCATCGCCCTGATCGGAACCGACCCTCACCGGGACGTCAAGGCGTACACGGCGTGGATGCTGGTCCTGGAGGCGGGCTGCCTGGGCTCGTTCCTGGCCCTCGACCTGTTGCTGTTCTTCCTCTTCTTCGAGCTGACCCTGCTCCCCATGTACTTCATCATCGGAGGCTGGGGCTACGAGAAGCGGGTCTACGCCTCGCTCAAGTTCTTCCTCTTCACGCTCTTCGGGTCGGCCTTCATGCTCGTGGGCATGCTGGCCCTCGTCTTCCTCTCGGCCAAGGGGTCCGACCCGCTCACCTTCGACATCAGGGAGCTGGCCGAGCGGGGTGCGCTGGCCGAGGACACGGCCCGGTGGGTGTTCCTCGCCTTCACCATGGCCTTCGCCGTCAAGGTGCCGCTCTTCCCCGTCCACACCTGGCTGCCCGACGCACACACCCAAGCCCCCACCGCCGGTTCGGTGATCCTCGCCGGGGTGCTGCTGAAGCTGGGCACATATGGCCTCGTGCGCTTCGGTCTCTCTCTGTTCCCGAAGGCGGCAGTGGACCTGGCGCCCGTGCTGCTCACCGTCGCGGTCATCGGGATCATCTACGGCGCGGTGTGCGCCACCATGCAGAAGGACCTGAAGCGACTGGTGGCCTACTCCTCGGTCGCCCACCTGGGTTTCATCGTTCTCGGCACGTTCGCCCTCACCACCCAGGGCCTGTCCGGTGGGGTCCTGCAGATGGTGAACCACGGTCTCTCCACCGGAGCGCTGTTCCTATTGGTGGGGATGATCTACGAGCGCCGCCACACCAGAGAGATCGCCGAGCTGCACGGGTTGCAGCGGTCGATGCCGGTGATGGCCGTCGTGTTCACGGTGGTGATGTTCTCCTCCATCGGCTTGCCGGGGCTCAACGGCTTCGTGGGTGAATTCCTCATCCTCATAGGCACCTTCGTCACCCGCCGCTGGTGGGCGGTAGTGGGCACGGCCGGCGTGATTCTGGCCGCCCTCTACCTGCTCTGGGCCTACCAGCGGGTCTTCCACGGCACCCCGGAGGGCGACAACGCCAAGCTCACCGACATGACTCTGCGGGAGCGAGCGGTCATGGCTCCGCTACTGGTCCTCATCGTTTTCCTCGGGATCTATCCCCAACCGGTCCTCGACCGCATCAACCCGTCGGTCGAGAAGCTCGTGGAGCACGTGGAGGCCAGAGGCGGGTACGAGCAGCCAGCGGCGGCGGTCAACGGTGCCGAGGGCGTGCGCGAAGAGCACGAGAAGAAGAAGGCCGAGAAGGAGGAGGCCAAGAAGGAGGAGACCCAGAGGAGGCTCGAAGAGTTCAAGGGGGCCGAGGACAAGGCGAGGGAAAAGGCGAGGAGCGGCGAATGAGCGGGCTCCTGGTGGCCCAGAGCGGGCAGCCCCAAGGGCTTCCGCCCCTGGAGCTGCCCAACGTCGAGTACTCGGCCATGGCACCGCACCTGATACTGATCGGCGGCGCGCTCGTGCTCCTGGTTTGGGTGGCGATGATGCGTCGCCGGGCGCCGTGGGTCTGGGCCGCGTTCACCGTGGTGGTCGGGCTCGCCTCGCTAGTGGCCTCCTGGCTGATGTGGCTGGAGGTCGACCGCAACGGTCCGAGGTCGGCGGTTGCCGACTCCATCTTGGTCGACGGCTACTCCATCTTCTTCATGGTGCTGGTCAGCGCCATCGTGGTCCTGGCCGCGTTGATGGGCGAGGCCTACCTGAGGCGGGAGGACGTCCGCGGGCCCGAGTTCTACGTGCTCATGCTGCTCTCCGCCTCGGGAGCGATGTTCATGGCGTCTGCCAACGACCTGGTCATAACGTTCCTGGGCCTCGAGATCCTGTCCATCGCCCTCTACGTCCTGGCCGGCCTGGACAACCGCCGGATGGAATCGAGGGAAGCGGCCATCAAGTACTTCGTCCTGGGAGCTTTCTCCTCCGCCGTGTTCCTCTACGGCGTGGCCCTGGTCTACGGCGCCACGGGCTCCACCAACCTGGGCGAGATCACCGGATACCTGCAATCCACGGTGACGCCGTCCAACGGCGTCCTGCTCGCGGGGGTGGCGCTTCTGCTCGTGGGCTTCGGCTTCAAGGTGGCTGCCGTCCCCTTCCACGCGTGGACCCCGGACGTGTACCAGGGTGCACCGTCGCCGGTGACGGGCTTCATGGCCGCCGGGGCCAAGGCGGCGGGCTTCGCCGGCCTGCTGCGCGTCTTCTTCTCCACGTTCGACACCCTGAAGCTGGACTGGCAGCCCATCGTCTGGGTCCTGGCGGTGGCCACCCTGTTGGTGGGTTCGGTGCTCGCCATCGTGCAGGAGGACATCAAGCGGGTCCTCGCCTACTCGTCCATAAGCCACGCCGGCTTCGTGCTGATAGGCCTGCAGGCCGCCAACGACAAGGGCCTCGCCGGCTCCCTCTACTACCTGCTCACCTACACCTTCATGGTGCTGGGGAGCTTCACGGTGGTCACGCTCGTCGGGCGCAAGGGCGACGCCAGGCACGATCTGAACGCCTACCGGGGGTTGTCCGCCCGGCGGCCGGCACTGGCCCTGGCCTTCACGGTGTTGCTCCTGGCTCAGGCCGGCATTCCCTTCACCACCGGCTTCCTTGCCAAGTTCTACGTGATTTCCGCCGCCGTGGAGGGTCGCTCCTACTCACTGGCCCTCATAGGAATGCTGTCCTCCGTGGTGGCCGCCTTCTTCTACCTGCGGATCACGGTGCTCATGTACATGAGCACCGACGAGGAACAGGCCGAGGAGTCGCGCCACGAAACCCTGGCCATCCCCCGCTCGATGGCCGTGGTCCTGGCCGTCTCGGTGGCCATCACGGTGGCCTTCGGCCTGCTGCCGGCACCGGTGATCGACTTCGCACGCGACGCCACGACCCTGCTCTAGTAGCACCGTGGCGCGGCGGTGGTCACGACGGTGGATGGTTGCGGCGGGCACCCTCTTGGTGGCGGCACTGCTCGGGGCTGGAGTGGTGTCGACGAGGAACACGGACCGCCCGAACGGCGGTGCTGGCGCCGGTGAGCGCTTCGAGGTGGCACTGATCGGTGACGCTCGCTACCGGCCCGACGAATACCCGAAGTTCCTACGGGTGCGCGACGTCATCAACGCCGAGCGAGTGGCCTTCACCATCCACATCGGCGACATCAAGGGTGGTGGTTCGTGTGCCGACCGGGTCTACACGGAGGCTCGCGAGCTCTTCGACGGGTTCGACTCCCCGTTGGTCTACACGCCGGGTGACAACGAGTGGACGGACTGCGGCGACCGCAGGCCCCGTGAGCGCCTGGCCTTCCTGCGGCGGGTGTTCTTCACCGACGACCAGTCGCTGGGGCGGCAGCGCCTTCGCCTCGAGCGCCAGAGCACGGACTACCCCGAGAACGCCCGCTGGCGGTTCAACCGGGTCACCTTCGCCACCCTGCACGTAGTTGGCAGCAACAACAACCTGCCCGAAGCGACACGCCCCGAGGGAACACTGGGCGACGCAGGGGAGTACGCCGCTCGCAACGCCGCCAACCTGGCGTGGCTGGCTCAAACGTTCCAGGCGGCCCGTGCCGACGGCAGCGTGGCCGTGGTGCTGGCCATGCAGGCCGACCCTGCCTTCGAACGGGCACCGGCGCAACGGCCGGGGTATGCGGATCTGCTGGCCGCCCTCGCCAGTGAGACCGAGGCCTT
>JADDQT010000117.1:4516-6448 GCA_016781225.1 Actinomycetota bacterium | reverse complement strand
ATCCTGTTCATCGACGAGCTCCACACCCTGGTGGGTGCCGGCGCCGCCGAGGGCGCCATCGACGCCGCTTCCATCCTGAAGCCCATGCTGGCCCGCGGGGAGCTGCAGACCATCGGCGCCACCACGCTGGACGAGTACCGCAAGCACCTCGAGAAGGACGCTGCCCTCGAGCGGCGCTTCCAGCCCATCAAGGTCGACGAGCCCACCCTCTCGCACACCATCGAGATCCTGAAGGGCCTGAGGGACCGCTACGAGTCGCACCACAACGTGACCATCACCGACCAGGCCCTCGTGGCTGCGGCCAACCTGGCCGATCGGTACATCTCGGACCGTTACCTGCCGGACAAGGCCATAGACCTCATCGACGAGGCCGGCTCGCGCCTGCGCATCAGGCGCATGGCCACACCCAGCGACTTCAAGCAGCTCGAGGACGAGATCGGACGGGTGCGCAAGGAGAAGGAGCAGCACATCGAGCAGCAGGCCTTCGACGAGGCCCGTGTCTCGTCGGAGCAGGAGAAGTCGCTGCGCGAGCGCAAGGAGGCCAAGGAGGCCGAGCTGCGGGCGGCCGGCGACAACCTGTTCGACGTGGTCGACGAGGAGGTCATCGCCGAGGTCCTCGCCAACTGGACCGGCATCCCCGTCACCCAGCTCACCGAGGAGGAGACGGCCAAGCTCCTGCGCATGGAAGACGAGCTGCACAAGCGGATCGTCGGCCAGCACGACGCCCTCATGGCCCTTTCCCGGTCCATCCGCCGTACCCGTGCCGGGCTCAAGGACCCCAAGCGCCCGAGCGGCTCCTTCATCTTCCTCGGGCCCACTGGTGTGGGGAAGACGGAGCTGGCCAAGGCCCTGTCCGAGTTCCTCTTCGGCGACGAGTCCTCGCTCATCCAGCTCGACATGTCGGAGTACATGGAGAAGCACACGGTGAGCCGGCTCGTCGGCTCCCCTCCGGGGTACGTGGGCTACGAGGAAGGCGGCCAGCTCACCGAGGCGGTCCGCCGCAAGCCCTTCTCGGTGGTGTTGTTCGACGAGATCGAGAAGGCCCACCCGGACGTGTTCAACACCCTGCTCCAGATCCTCGAGGACGGGCGCCTCACCGATGCTCAGGGCCGTTCGGTGGACTTCAAGAACACCGTGCTCATCATGACGTCGAACCTCGGCACCGCCGACCTTCGCAAGGCAACCGTGGGCTTCGGAAAGGCCACCGGCGGCATGACCTACGAGCGGATGAAGGAGAAGGTCAACGACGCCCTCAAGCAGCATTTCCGGCCTGAGTTCCTGAACCGGATCGACGAGGTCATCGTTTTCCACGAGCTGTCCAAGCTCGAGGTCACCGAGATCGTCGACTTCATGATCCGCCGGGTGCGCGAGCAGCTCGAGGGCCAGGGCCTGGGTCTGGAGCTCACGCAGGAGGCCAAGCTGGCCCTCGCCGAGAGGGGCTACGACCCCACTCTGGGGGCTCGGCCCCTCCGCCGAGCCATCCAGCAGTTGGTCGAGGACCCTCTGTCCGAGCGGATTCTCTGGAAGGAGTTCCGCGCCGGGGAGACCATCATCGTCGACGCCGAGGACGGCGAGATCGTGTTCCGGTCGGTGGAGGGCTTCGAGCCGCCCCCGGTCGAGCTCGCGGCTGCGGCGGAGTAGTCGCAGTCGTCGGCTCGCAAGCAGAGCTTGCTCGCCGAGCAAAATCGAGCGAAGCACGACCGGCGAAGCCGGATCGTCCTTCGCGCTCTCCTTCTCTTCACGCCAGCCGGGGGGGTCGCCTTCGGCGGCTCCGGCGGCCGGCGCTGTCCTCCCCGACTCGCTCGGGCGCTCGTCGGGTCGGCTCTGCTCCTGTTGCTCACGGGGTGTCAGGTGCGGCTGGACGTGGACCTGACGGCTCGGCCGGACGGCGGTGGGCAGGTGCGGGCCACGGTGGTCCTGGACAAGCAGGCA
>JADDQT010000117.1:0-4460 GCA_016781225.1 Actinomycetota bacterium | reverse complement strand
ACCTGCGCCTCGACGACCTCGATGCCGCGGGCTGGGAGGTCGAGGGCCCCTCTGGCAGCGATGGGGGCGAAGTCCGCGTCGAGGCCACCAAGTCATTCACCACCCCGGCCGGGGCGAGCCGGGCAATCGAGGAGCTGGGTGGGCCGAAGGGCCCATTCCGGGATTTCCGGCTGCGGGTGGACCGCTCGTTCCTGGAGACCAGAACGTCGGTCGACGGCACCGTCGATCTCTCGTCCGGTCTCGAAGGCTTCAGCGATGAGGTGTTGAGACAGCGCCTGGGCTCACCGCTCGGCGTGGACCTGGCCACCGTCGAGCGCCAGCTCGGCAGGCCGCTCCAGGAGATGTTCCGGGTCACGGTGGAGGCGCGGCTGCCCGGTGAGGCGCCCACCGTGGTGAGTCCCGAGCTGGGCCAGCGGGCGGAGCTGGTCGCATCGGCCCGACGATTGAACGTGGAGCGCATCGTGGCCGCCGCCGTGGCAGGCGTGGCCGGTCTGGTCCTCGCCGTCGTCCTCCTCCGCCGACTGCTCGGTTCGCGCTGAAGCATCCCATCCGAGCGTCGTAGGCGGGGTCCACTCGCTGTCACAGGCCGTCCGTAGCTTGTTGGCGATGACCAAGCCCCGAGCTGCTCCAAAGCCCAGAACCGTTCACCGCTGCACCGGGTGTGGCGGGGCAGCCGCCCGTTGGTCGGGGCGCTGTGGTTCGTGCGGACAGTGGAACACCCTGGTGGAGGAGCCCTGCGCCGCCTCCCGGAGCTCGGCCTCGTCCAGTGCTGCCACCGCCACCGGGAGCTGTGATCGCGCTGTGCCACTGCCGGAGGTGGACATGGCGGCGTGGGCCGCCCAGCCGACGGGCATCGACGAGCTCGACCGGGTGCTCGGGGGCGGCCTGGTGCCCGGATCGGCGACATTGCTGGGCGGGGAGCCGGGAACCGGCAAGTCCACGCTCCTGCTGCAGGCCCTGTCCTCCCTCGCCCGTCGAGGGGTCCGATGCCTCCTGGCTTCGGCTGAGGAGTCCAAGCAACAGGTGCGGCTCCGCGCCGAGCGGCTGGGGGCGCTGGACCCGGCGCTCTGGCTGGTGTCGGAGACGTCGCTGCCCGCAATCCTGGGTGCTTTGGAGCAGGTGAGCCCCCGCGTGGCTGTGGTGGACTCGATCCAGACGGTGTTCGACCCCGAGCTGGGCTCGGCCCCGGGTTCCGTGGGCCAGGTCCGGGAGTGTGCCCACCGCCTGGTGAGGGTGGCCAAGGAGCGTGGGGTGGCGGTGCTGCTCGTGGGCCATGTGACCAAGGACGGCTCTCTGGCCGGGCCCCGGGTGCTGGAGCACGTGGTGGACACTGTCCTGGCCTTCGAGGGTGACCGCCATCATGGTCTGCGCATGTTGCGGGCCCACAAGCACCGCTTCGGTCCCGTCGGCGAGCTGGGCCTGTTCGACATGGGCGAGGGAGGTCTCCAAGGCGTGCCGGACCCGAGCGGTCTGCTCCTCGGCGACCGCCGGCAGGGAGCGGCGGGCTCTGTGGTCACGCCGGCCATGGAGGGTCATCGACCACTCCTGGTCGAGCTCCAGGCACTGGTGTCTCCCACCAAGCTCGCCATGCCCCGCCGTTCGGCTCAAGGCGTCGACCAAGGGCGCATGGCGCTCGTGGTGGCCGTCCTGGAGCGCCAGGCCGGGGTCTCCCTGGCCGGCGCCGACGTCTACACCTCTGCCGTCGGCGGAGTGCGCGTCAGCGAGCCGTCGGCGGACCTGGCCCTGGCACTGGCGCTGGCGTCGGCCGCATCGGGCGTCCCACTGCCCGAGGACCTTGTGGCCTGTGGTGAGGTGGGCCTCACCGGAGAAGTACGCCACACCGGCCGCCTCGACCGTCGCCTCGGCGAGGCGCGGCGCCTCGGCTTCAAACGGGCCGTGGTTCCCGCGTCCGCCCTCGACGGTCCCGCCGGCATGGAGCTGGTGCGCGTCCCCACGCTCGGGAGCGCCCTCTCCGAATTCGGAGTGCGGCTCAGGCGGTAGGCTCGCGACCGTGCTCGTCCGGCGAAGTCCGGCGATGAACGAGGCCCTCGCCTCGGTGGCGCCCGGCGAGCCCCTGCGCGAAGGCCTTGATCGAATCGTCCAAAGCAATATGGGTGGCCTCATCGTCATAGGCGACGGTCCCGACGTCCTCTCCATCTGCTCGGGCGGCTTTCTCCTCGACGCCGAGTTCACGCCGCAGCGCCTCTACGAGTTGGCCAAGATGGACGGCGCCCTCATCCTCGCCGCCGATGCCAGCCGCATCGCACGGGCCAACGTCCATCTCGTGCCCAACCCGAACGTGCCCACGTCGGAGACAGGCACTCGGCACCGCACCGCCGAGAGGGTGGCTCGTTCGGTCGACGTTCCCGTCATCTCGGTGTCCGAGGCCCTTGCCGTCATCACCGTCTATCGGAACGACCGCAAGCAGACGCTCGAGCCCCCACCCCGGCTGCTCAACCGGTCAAACCAGGGCCTCCAGACCCTCGAGCGATACAAGAACCGCCTCGACCTCGTGAGCGGGAACCTGTCGGCGCTGGAGGTGGAGGACCAGGTGACCGTGCGCGACGTGGTCACCTTCCTCCAGCGGGCGGAGATGGTGCGGCGCATCTCCGAGGAGATCGACGGCTACATCCTGGAGCTCGGGGTCGACGGTCGCCTGGTGCGGTTGCAGCTCGAAGAGCTCATGGGCGGGGTGGAGGACGACCGGCGCCGAGTCATCCAGGACTACTTCCAGGACCGCCCGCAGTGGCGCCTGGACCAGGCCGACCGGGCCCTGCGCGACCTTGGCACCGAGAACCTCCTTGCCTTGGACGAGGTGGCGGCCGTGGTGCATCTCCCCACCGACAACCAGGGCCTCGACTCAGGCGTGCAGCCGCGCGGGTACCGGCTGCTGCACCGGATACCCCGTCTGCCCGAAGGGGTTCAGGAGGCCCTCGTGGAGCGCTTCGGCAGCCTACAGAAGATCATGCGGGCCACCATCGAGGAGCTCGACGACGTGTCGGGTGTGGGCACCGTGCGGGCCCGGGCGATCAAGGAGGGTCTTTCCAGGCTGGCCGAGAGCTCCATCCTCGATCGTTACTCCTGAGGCCCCGCCGCCCGTCACTGGGGATTCGTACTGGTCGCGTTGTCGCAACTTGTCGACAGGGGGGTCAACCCGTACCCTGGCTCTTCATCCCCTGCTCGTCTCATCCCTGGGAGAGGTATGTCGTCGTTCGACGTTGGTGACAAGGTTGTGTATCCCCATCACGGGGCCGCCGTTATCGAACGCAGGGAGCAGAAGGAGGCGTTCGGCGAGGCCCGTGAGTACCTGGTCCTCAAGCTGGCCTACGGCGACCTCACGCTGATGGTCCCTTCGGACAACACCGAGGAGGTGGGCCTCCGCGAGGTCATCAACGACGAGGAGGTCGAGGAGGTGTTCGCCGTCCTTCGCAAGAAGGAGGCACGGATGCCGACCAACTGGTCCCGCCGGTACAAGAACCACGTGGAGAAGCTCAAGTCCGGTGACGTGTACCAGGTGGCCGAGGTGGTGCGGAACCTGTCCATCCGCGACAAGGACAAGGGGTTGTCGGCGGGTGAGAAGCGCATGCTCACGCGGGCTCGACAGATCCTGGTGTCGGAGCTGACCTTCGCCATCAACGTCTCCGAGGAAGAGGCTGAGAAGAAGCTCAACGAAGCTCTGCCTTAATCGGCTCGCAACCGTAGGTTGCTCGCCGAGCTTGTACTGAATCGGCGCCGACCGGCCTAGACGGCTCGGCGCCGATGCTCTTCTGTGGCTCCGCCCTCTGGGCGTCGCCCCTTGTCACCAGCCGCTGGGGCCGCCTTCGGCGGCTTCCTCCGGCCGCTGACTCACCGCCTCACTTCACCCTCTCCTGCGTTCAGGCGCGCTTCTCTCGTGCCGATACACCTCCGAGATGTTCGTTGAGATCGTGCGGCTGTTCGTCGTCTTCCTGGCTACGGCGGGCGGTTTCGCCATGGGTGCTGGGGGTGGGGGTCCCGAGGCAGGCAACGGCGCCATTCTCGGGGCCACCCTCGGCGCGTCGCTCGGCTACGTGCTGGGCGGCGTCGTGGGCCGCCTCCTGCGCCGGGCCATGGGCGTGGTGGACCGCCGCATCGAGCAGGCACCTGCCCACCGGGTCTTCGCCAGTGCCGTCGGGGGCATCGCCCTCGGGGGGCTCACGGCTGTGGTCGGCATCCCCGCCGTCTTGCTCCTGCCGGGACGAGCGGGCTGGCCACTGCTCGGGCTGTGCATATGGGCCGGTGCGTACCAGGGGTACTCGTACGGGTCCCGCAAGAGCGACGACCTGCTGGCGATGGCCGGACTGTCGTCCCGGCCCCTGGTGCGGGCGTCGCCCTACGGGGACAACGTCGAGCAGGACGCGGCCCTCGTGGACACGAGCGCCGTCATCGACGGGTGTCTGTTGCCGCTGGCACGTGCCGGCTTCCTTCGAGACGCCCTACTC
>JADDQT010000116.1 GCA_016781225.1 Actinomycetota bacterium | reverse complement strand
GAGGTCCAGCTCGGGCCGGGCACCGTGCGCAGCGCGGTGGTCAGCTTGCGCTTCGATCTTCCCCGTCTGGGCTTGGGCTCCGACCGGCGGGACGATCTGCTCGAGGCCGTGGTGAGCTCGCTGGCCGCTGCCTCGAAGACCCTGGACGGCGACGACGGTGCAGCGGAGTTGGCGACGGCCTATGAGCAGCGGTGCGCGCAGTTGAACCGGCGAGTGAAGATCCAGCTCCTGCCCAGCGGCGAGGTGCGGGGCGTCGTCGGCGGTGTGGACCACACCGCCCGCCTCGTGCTGCGCTCACCTTCGGCCGTCGACGAGCACGTCACCATCGACATGGTCCGAGACCTGCAAGTGGTGTAGTTGCGGCCCTCCGCCGGGGCATAATGGGCCAGGAGGTCGACATCGTGCCCAAGCAGTCGAAGGCTGGCGGAGACAAGCCAGGCAGCGCCGAGGACTTCCGTGCCCGCAGCCTGCTGCGGCCGGCCATCCTCCTGCTGTTGAAGGAGCGGGAGAGCCACGGCTACGAGCTGGTCAGCAGGTTGTCCGATCTGGGCTTCGACGTGCCCGACTTCGGCGGCTTGTACCGGGCCCTTCGAGCAATGGAGGACGAGGGGCTCATCACCTCGTCGTGGGGCACCCCGGAGCGCGGACCGGCCCGAAGGGTCTACTCCCTCACCTCCGCGGGTGATGCCCACCTGCGCCAGTCCGCGCCCGGTCTGGTCCACCAGCGGCGGACGATAGGAGGTCTCCTCGAGCGCTACCGGGGTCTGGTACACCAGGAGCGGCGATCCAAGCGCCATCGCCGCCGGGTGCTCGTGGTCGAAGACGACGACGACATGCGCCACACCCTGTGGGTGCTTCTCGAACAACGCAAGTGGCTGGTGGACGAGGCACCGGACGGCGAGACGGCGCTGGCTCTGTGGGCCAAGAACCCACCCGAGATCATGGTGCTCGACCAGCGGCTCCCCGACATGCCCGGCGTCGAGGTCGCCCGCCAGGTGCGAGAGCAGGGCTACGAGGGCCACATCCTGTTGTACTCGGCCTACCTGAGCCGAGAGCTGGAGGACGAGGCCGCCATCCTCGGGATCCAGAGCCTCGGCAAGGCCGACTTCGACGAGCTGTTCGACGCACTGGCCGCCTTCGAGGGCGACGACGCGCCACCGCGTCGAGCCGTCCGGAGCTAGCCCCGACCAGTCCTCCCGCTCGGGGCATTGCTCGCCGGCCCTACTCGCCGGGGGGTCGGCGAGGCAGTACCAAGGTGAAGCGGCTGCCGCGTCCGAGTTGGCTCTCGGCGGTGAGCTGACCGCCCTGAGCTTCGATGACGGCCCGGCTCACGTACAGCCCGAGGCCGGTACCCGGCGTGTCGCCGGCGCCTGACCCTCGATGGAACTTGAGGAAGGCCTCCTCAAGCTCGATTGGGCTCATGCCCCGCCCACGGTCCTCCACCACGATCTGCACCACGTCGTCGTCGGCCCGTGCGTTCACGCTGATCGGTGAGCCGACGGGGGAGAACTTGAGGGCGTTCGAGATCAGGTTGGCGAGGACCTGGTTGAGGCGGTCGGGATCCACGAACGCGGGTGGCAGGTCGCTGGGCACCGCAAGCTCCAGGGGACGCCGCCAGCCCAGGTCGTTCTCGAGCTGGGCGATGGCAGCCCCGACGTCGGTGGAGCTCGGACGAGCCTCGATGGGCCGGCCCGCTTCCAGGCGCGAGTAGTCCAAGAACTGGTCCACGAGGCGCTGGAGCTGTGTGCCCCGGCGGGCCATGCCCTCGTAAAGCCCGGCCCGGTGCTTGGGAGCCAGGTCGTCGAACTGCTGGAGCGCCTTGACCGAGCCCAGAAGCACCGCCAGCGGAGTCTGCATGTCGTGCGAGAGGGCGGCCAGCAGCTCCTCCCTGAGGCGGGCGCCCTCCTGCTCGCTCTGCATCGCCGACACCACCTGGCGGAGGCGAGCATTGCTCACCACCAGGCCAAGGGGCACGGCCACCTCCTCCAGTGCGGCGACGAGGCCGGGGCCGACGGCGGCCGGCACCGGCGAGTGCAGGACCAGCACGCCCACGGTCCCCCCGGTCGCCCTGAGTGGCACGGCGGCGACGGAGCGCAGCTGCGAGGGGCGGCCGGCCCCGTCGAAGAAGGAGGGTCCGGCACCGACGACCGGAACGTGCACGCTGCGCCTCTCCTGCAGGGCCCTGGCCAGCACCGTGCCCTCTTCGGGAACCCCGGGAAGCAGAGGGCCGAGGTGGGCGGCCACGGTTCCGTCCGCAGGCCAGGCGAACACCTCCTCCATGACCCCATCGTGGGTGAGGACGATGGCCACAGGGATCCCGAGGGACTCGGATACCCACCGTGGCGCTTCGCGCAGCGTCTCATCCGGAGCTACCGCCTCTTGCAGGTGACGACCGAGGTCGCGGGCGAGCCGGCCTGTGTCCGCTCCCGCAGCGGAGGCGTAACCTTCCCGCAGACCTCGAGCCCTGCTGGGATCGAGGGGGGGACCCGGTCTGGCGAGCACGGAAAGGCTCGCCATGAGCCGGCGCCAGGCCGCCCTCAGCCACGGTCTGGAGGGGGAGATGCGGTCGAGCGCTGCTCGGTGCCCCGTAGCACGCCCGTCCCCCGGGTCGGCCGGAGCCTCGCTCACGGTCACCCGCCTGTTCTAGTGCAGGAGCGCAGCGGCGAGCGCCGACCGCCGGCCGGAGCCCCGAGCCGTGGCAGAATGAGTGAAGAAAGCACATAGCTCGACAGATCCCGAACCAAAGGAGCACTTCCAATGAAGCTCGGCGTGGTAGGCAAAGGGGGAACGGGGAAGACCACCCTCTCGGCGTTGCTGGCCAAGTCCTATGCGGAACAGGGCCGCCGGGTGCTCGCCGTGGACACGGACTCCAACCCCAACCTGGCCCAGAACCTGGGCCTCGACCTGGGCGTCACCGACGAGGTCCCCGTGCTTCCTCGGTCACTGGCCGTGGGCCTCGGCGACGGCACGGTCACGCCGGCCGGCCTGATCGCCGAGTACGGCGTCCCCACCCCGTCGGAGGTCACGATCCTGCATGCCATGCGGGTCAGCCAGGCGGGCGCAGGCTGAACGTGTGGCAACCACGCTGCCGTGCGCAGCCTGCTGGGAGCGGCCATCGAAGAGGAGGCCGACGTCACACTGGTGGACATGGAGGCCGGCATCGAGCACCTGAGCCGCTCGGGTGGCACCCTCGCCTACGCCGACGTGCTTCTCATCGTCATGGAGCCGAGCCGAAAGTCCATCCTCACCGGTGCCCGGACGCTTGCCCTGGCCGAGGAGCTGGGCATTCCCCGTACCTTCGGGGTGGGGAACAAGGCACGCCTCCCCGATGATGCCGAGTTCTTCGCCACCGTGGCCGGCGAGTACGGCGTTCCCCTTGCCGGGATCGTGCCCCAGGACCCCGACGTGATCGAAGCCGACCGCCTCGGCACCCCTCTGGGTCCCGACAAGGGAGCGCCAGTGCGTGCCGCCGTCGCCGAGATCGTGGCCTTCGTGGACGAGCAGCTGGTGCAAGCCGGATAGCCATCGAAGCCCCCTCCGTCCACGCAACGCGGTGGGCGGCCAACTGTTGGCCACGTGCAGCGTTTCCACGGTTAGCGAAGAAATCGCTTTCCTTCGAGCGCTCAGCGGCTTATGCTCCAGGCACTGTCCCTGGCAGAGCAACTATTGGGGGGTGTGCAATGGTCCTATGGTGGATCGGAAACGCTGCGCTGATACTCGTCGTGGCCCCGATCGTGGTCTGGCTGGCCAACAAGCTGCTGCGTCCCGCCCGGGAGATCCTCGCTTACTCTAACGACATCCTCGAGCACGGCCATGCCCTCACGGGCGCCCTGGACGCCCTACCGGCCCTCGAACGGACTCGGCAGCTGTCGGAAACGGCCAACCAGGGCGTTTCCCGTTACGGCGCTGCTCTCCAGCGTGCGCTGTGAGGCCGAAGCGGGAAGACCGGAACGGCCGCCTCGCCCCGTTGGGCTCGACATGATTCCGAACGTGGGACCGACAAAGGGAGGGCATCGTGGGACCTGAGACAGTGGTGACGCTCATAGGGGTTGCCGTGATCGTCGGCGCTCTGGCCATCTACCTGATCCTCATCGCCGGCATCCTGGTGAAGGTCAGCTCCAACCTCAACAGGATCCTGAACGAGGTCATCCTCGACGTGGCCAACAAGACCCAGAACGTGGCCCCCACCGTGTCCGCCATCGCCGGCAACGTCTCCGATATCGAGCAGGCCATGGGTTCGGTCGCCTCCTCGGGTGGTCCGTCTCCATACGAGGAGGCCGACGAGGAGGAGGAGGAAGAGGAGTACTACGAGGAGGAGGAAGTGGAGGTCGTCGAGGTCGAGCGGCCCCGTCTACGCCGGGCCCGCGTCCGTCGCTGACCCGTACGGGTCTTCCTCCCACCTGGGCTTCTTCAGCCTCCCCGGGGAGCTGCAAGGCTCCCTTGACCATCGGGAGATTCCTCACAAGAAATTCCCAGGGGTGACATCCCGCGCTCGGCGGGGGTCGTCTAACATGCGCGCGCCTGTGTGCGGCTTGTAGATAGGTGACGACGCGTTGAAAGGTGAGCGATGATTCTCTGGTGGATCGGGAATGCGGTGCTGATCCTTGTGGTCGCACCGATCGTGGTGTGGCTGGCCAACAAGCTGCTGCGGCCCACGTTCGAGATCAGGGCCTACGCCGACGACATCCTCGATCACGGTGTTTCCCTCACCGGGACCCTCGACGCCGTGCCCAAGTTGATGACCACCCGGGACCTCGTCAACCAAGCCCGTCAGGGCGTCGAGCGGTACGGCTCGGCCCTCCAGCGCCTCTGACGCCGGCCGCCGATCTCGATCATTGAACAGTCGCTAGAAGCTACGAGGGGAATCCGGGACACATGGTTGCAGCAATAGGGGCAGAGACAATCGTCACGCTGATCGGGGTTGCGGTGATCGTGGGGGCGCTGGCCGCCTACCTGATCATCATCGCCTACAGCTTGAACAAGGTGAGCTACACGCTCGGCACCGTGCTCATCGGGGTCCGGGCCATCGCCGCCCGGTGTGAGCCGCTCCGGGAGGTGATCGGCTCGATCGGCAACGACGTCGCCGCCGTCGAGCAGGCCATGGCCGGTCTGGCCGCCGGCGAGGGCCTCGGATCCGAAGAAGACCAATACGAGCCCGAAGACCAATACGAAGACGCAGGCGGCTACGAAGAAGAACAGGAAGAAGGGGAATACGAAGAGGTCGAGGTCGTTGAAGTGGAGCGGCCCCGTATACGCCGCCGGGCACGCGTCCGGCGCTGAGCAACAAGGGAGGACTACAACACATGGCCTACGAGTTCAGGTGAAGAGACGCCGACCATGCCTGCAGTTGGCGAGGCAAAGCCGGTAGTGAGGACGAGTTGATGGCCAAGGTGGGCGACCACGTGCAGAAGAAGCACGCGGTGCACACCTCCACGGAGACCATCAACAACTTCGTACGAGGAAAGGTTCGCCAGAGCTAGTCCCGCTCTGGCGAACTGCAGAGTCTGAATAATCCACCTCGCCTCCCCGTCCCCTAGGGAGTGCTGAGGAGCATGACGTCCTTCGAGGACTTCCATCGACAGCGGGAGCGTCATGCACTGCACTACGCGCGGGCGATCCTCGGCTCGGACTCGGCCGAGGACGTCTGCCAGGAAGCATGGTTGCGAGCGTGGCGCTCCTGGGGCTCTGCCGACCCGGAGAGTCTGGACGGATGGCTTCTGACCATCGTGCGGAACTGCTGCATCGACCGGCTGCGCTCCAGCCGGCCGGCCAGCGTGGTGCAGGAGTCCGACCTGGCTCCGGTCCCTCCTCCGGAGGAGGCCGTGGTCACGGCGCTCGAGCTGGCATCGGCCTGGGTGCTCCTCCAGGGGCTCTCGGCACCGCTTCGCGAGGTCCTCTGGCTGCGTGAGGTGATGGACCTCTCCTATGCCGAGATCGCCGAGGTGCAGGAAGTACCCGTCGGCACCGTGATGTCCCGCCTGCACGCCGCCCGCAAGAAGGCCGCCCGTCTGCTCGGGAAGCGAGCGTGAGCGGCATGGCGTTCCGACGCCACCCGTCGGGGCCCGAGCTCGGCGCCTGGTTCGATGGTGAGGACGACTCGGCGACGGTGGGGGCTCATGTGACTCGGTGCCCGAGGTGTCGCCGGTCGGTCTCGGAGATGGCCCGTGTCCGCTCGTGGATCCGCGCCCAGCCCTTCTTCGCCATGGGCGAGGGCGAGGACGACTCACCCGGCGTACCGGCGCGACGGTGGCGGCCCCGGGTGGTGGCTCTGTCCTTGGTGCTCGTCCTCACCCTGCTCGTGGTCAACGCTCCCCGGCTCCGTGGGCCGGAGCGTTCGCGGCGTGGGGGCGGCGATCCTTCGAGCGCGCTGTTCAACGCCGGGGCCGACGGCCAGCGGCGAACGCCTGCCGGCACCGAGCCCCAGAGTGCCGTCGAGGAGGGGACCGGCGACGACCGTCGACAATCCGGCTCGAGTGGCCCTCCGGCGAG
>JADDQT010000115.1 GCA_016781225.1 Actinomycetota bacterium | reverse complement strand
GCCGAGCACGAGCAATGGCCGGGGCGGTTCCTCGCGTTCCACCACGGCGAGGACCGGCTCGGGGCGCAGCACCATGCCCGCCCCACCGCCGTAGGGAGCGTCGTCCACGCTGCGGTGCGGGTCGTCGGTCCCCGATCGCAGGTCGTGCACGCGCAGGTCCAGGACACCGTGGCGCCACGCCTTGCCCACCAGGCTCTGGGCCAGGTAGCCGCCCACCAGGTCGGGGAAGATGGTGAGGACGTCGATGCGCACGAGAAGCGCCGGCCTGGTGCCGGCCTCAGCCCACCAGCCCTGCCGGAGGGTCGATCACCACGCGGCCCGGCTCGTGGGAGACCACGAAGCAGAGCGGCACCAGCTCTCCCCCGTCGAGGACCAGCAGGTCGCTGGCCGGATTGGCCTCGACACCTTCCACCCGCCCGTGCGAGCGGCCCTCCACGCCCACCACCTCTGCACCTACCAGGTCGTGCACCCACAACGTGGTGGGGTCCTCCAGGGGGGGCGCCGACAGCACGGAGTCCCGCAGCGACTCGGCTCCCTCTCGGTCGGTCACGCCACCGAAAGCCACGATCCAACGGCCCTGGTGGGCCGACGAGCGCACGACCTCGAGTGGCCCCCTAGAGCTCGACAGGACCGAGCCGGGGGCCAGGCGCTCGATGCGATCGGTGACCAGGCTCACGATGACCTCGCCGCGCAAGCCGTGGGGCTTCACGACCCGGCCGACCTCGAGGAGCCCGGGCGTCACGGGGCGCCCGTCGGCAGTCGACGACGCCGGCTGATCGTCAGTCGACGATGTCGACAGTGGTCTCCACACCCTCCCGGGCGCCGACGGCGCGGACAACGGTGCGGATGGCCTGGGCGACCCGCCCTCGCCTGCCGATGATCTTGCCCATGTCGTCGGGTGCCACGTGCAGGCGGAGGTCGACCCGATCCGGTCCTCTCTGGTCGGGGTCGATGACAACGGCATCGGGCTCGTCGACGATCTGGCGGGCCATGTACTCGAGCACGCTCTTCGCCTCTCCCCCGACGACCCGGTTGCCGGCGCCGTCATCGCCGGTGACCTCGCCCCCGGTTACCTCAACCCCGGTGACCTCAGCACCGGTCACCTCGGCCCCGGTGACGTCGGCGCCGGCGGCTTGGCCAGGACCCTCCAGATCCTCGCTCACGTCGAAGAACCGCCTGACGCCTGGGCGCGGCCCTGGGCGAATGCGTCCCACGTGCCGGTGATCCGCAGCAGCTTCTCCACCCTCTCGGTGGGCTGGGCGCCCTTGTGCAGCCAGGCCAGCGTCTTCTCCTCGTCTATGCGGATGGCCGACGGCTCGGCCCGGGGCTCGTAGGTGCCTACGATCTCGATGAACCGACCGTTGCGGGGCGAGCGGCTGTCCGCTGCCACCACCCGGTAGGTCGGCTGCTTCTTCTTCCCCATTCTCACCAGGCGGAGCTTCACGGCCACGTTCTCTTCTCCTCGATCGTCTGCGGGAACGGCCCGCTAGTTGCTCGGCGGGGTGAACCGCCCGCCCTTCTTGCCCTTCTTGTTCTTCTTGGCCTTCCTGGCCAGCGCCCCGCCCAGCCCTGCCTGGCCCATCATGTGCTGGACCTCCTTGAACTGCTTCAACAGCATGTTCACGTCCGACGTGGTGGTGCCGCTGCCGTTGGCGATGCGTGCTCGCCGGGAACCGTTGATGATGGCAGGGTCGACCCGTTCCGCAGGCGTCATGGAACGGATGAGCGCCTCCACCTTACCCAGCTCCCGGTCGTCGATCTCGGCCTGCTTGATCTCCTTGGGCAGTCCCGGCAGCATCCCCACCAGGTTCGAGATGGGTCCCATCTTCTTGATCTGCTGCATCTGCTCGAGGAAGTCCTCGAGGGTGAACCGCCCCTCGGCGAGGGCGGTGGCTGCCTTCTCCGCCTCGGCCTGGTCGTAGGTCTGCTCCGCCTTCTCGATCAGGGTGAGGACGTCTCCCATCCCGAGGATGCGACTCGCCATGCGCTCGGGGTGGAAGACGTCGAAGTCGGCCAGCTTCTCGCCTGTGGACGCGAAGGCGATGGGCCGCCCCACGACCTCCTTCACGGACAGAGCGGCGCCACCACGGGCGTCGCCGTCGAGCTTGGTGAGGATCACCCCGTCGAGCTCGAGGGTGGCGTGGAAGGCCTCTGCGGTGTTGACGGCGTCCTGGCCGGTCATGGCGTCGATGACGAGGAAGGTGTACTTCGGCGTCACCTTCTCGGAGACCCGGCGCACCTCGTCCATCAGCTCGGCGTCGATGGACAGGCGCCCGGCGGTGTCGACCACGAGGACGTCACGGCCGAGCCGCTGGGCCTCGGCCAGGCTCTGGGCTGCGACCTCCACCGGGTCGCCGCCGGCACTGAACACGGGCACCCCGGCTTGGGCGCCGAGCACCCGTAGCTGCTCCACCGCCGCCGGCCGCTGGAGGTCGGCACCCACCAGCAGCGGGTTGCGGCCCTGCTGCTTGAACCAACGCCCGAGCTTGGCTGCGGTGGTGGTCTTGCCCGAGCCCTGGAGGCCTGCCAGCAGCACCACGGTGGGCGGCCTGGAGGCGTAGGTGATCTTGAGTGCCTCACCACCCAAGACCCCGGTGAGCTCCTCGTTGACGATCTTGATCACCTGCTGAGCCGGGCTAAGGCTCTTGGACAGGTCGGCGCCGACGCAGCGCTCCTTGATCCGGGCGACCATGCCCTTCACCACGAGGAAGTTGACGTCGGCCTCGAGCAGGGCGACCCGTATCTCGCGCAGGACGCCGTCGACCTCGGTCTCACCGAGGCGGCCCCGGCCCCGCATGCGGGTGAAGATGCCCTCGAAGCGGTCGCTCAGGGACTCGAACATGTGGCCTACCAGGCTAGTGGAGCCACCCAGTCACCCATTGATCCGCGGGGGGCCGATCAAAGACGCCCCCCGGGGTCACCTGTCGATCCTCACCGGCCCCTCGATCAGGGCGGCCTCGGGCTCGGGCCCGTCGGGCTCGAACCAGGGGGCATGAGGCGGTGCATCGGGAGCGGGCCGCCATTTCCGCCCTACTCGGTCCACTCCCACGGGAAACACGGTCAGTGCTCCTTCGGCGTCGATGTGCAGGCGGAGGAAGTTCTTCTGGTCCTTGTGGTGAAGCGGCGCGTACGCCTCGTTCCCGTGAAAGCCGAGACAGTTGGTGGCCCACAGGTAGCCGGACATCCCGACTGTGCCACAGACCCCACCGAGCACGGCCACCAGGACTAGGAAGACGATGAGCGACGCCGCTCCCTCGAGGCCCGTGCCGGAGACGATTCGGGACGCGCCGAGCAGGACCGCTGCCGTGGTGGCCAGCTGCAGCGAGGAGTGAACCAGGCCGAGCAGCCATCGGGTGACGCCCGGCGCGTCGTGGGCGAAGCGCACCATGGCCGCCAGCAGCACCAGCATGAGGACGATCAGCAGGAAGGCGGTCGGGCTCTCCCACAGCGCCCGCCGCAGGCCGGTGAGACCGAGCTCCCTGTGCCTGTCCCTGAGATGAAGGCCCAGGTTGAACGCCAGCAGCACCTGCGCCATGCCGATGAGAGCGGCCAGGGGCAGGTTGTAGAGGGGAAGGAACAACACCCTCTTCCTCAGCCGCTTGGACATCTCGGGTGAGGGATAGCTCTGCACCCGGCGGTAGGTGATCTCACCCTCCTCGCCGGGGAGCTCCAGGCAGTCGGGCAGCTGATGAGTGGGATGCAGGAACGCCCCACCGCCACCGGCGGTGATGTGCTGGCGGGGACCGTCCTCCTCCTCGTAGCGGACGTAGTGGTGCCGTCCGCTCCTCAGGTAGAGCATCACCCGTGCTCCGGCGGACTCGATCAGCCGCTCGAGTTGGCCCAGATCGCGGTCGGAGAAGATGTCTCCGCCCCCGGCCACTTCCTTGGACATGCACAGGATGATGCGGTCGCCCTGCGCCAGTCGATCCCGGGCGACGTCGGAGAAGTACTTCCACTGCTCGTCGTCGAGGTAGGGGCCGAACTGGATGTCGATGCCCCACAGCCACCAGTCGTGGGGCAGCTTGACGGCGAAGTAGCTCCGGCTCTGCTGCGTCTGCCAGCCCCCGATGCGGCGCCGGCGGCAGAAGATCTCCTCGAAGTTGATGAGCCCGTCGTACCAGTCGTGGGTGCCCGGGATGGCGAACAGCTCGGGTGGCTCTCCGTTGGAGCAGGGCATGGCCGCCCGGTACGGACCGAGCAGGCGGTTCTCGTACTCGCTCCGCTTGGGAACGGGATACACCTGGTCACCGCCCATGACCAGGAGCCGGCCCCGCTCCGTCGGGCCCGCCTCACCCTCCCGTCCCAGGTCGAGGTCGTCGGACGCCAGGAGCCTGGCCACCGTGTAGGTGGGGTCCCACCCGTCACCGAGATCGGCCACGTAGTCGAGCCACAGCTCGCTTCCCTGGGACCGGTCGTGGGTCTCGATGTCGGTGAGAGCCTGGAGCTGCCGGGGGTCGGCGTAGGTGCCGAGCAGGCCGGACAGAAGGACACGGACGGCGGTGTCGAGGAGCTGGTGGGGGTCTAGCCAGCGGACCATGGGCCTGCGCTCGAAGCCAAGCTCCGAGCGGTCCGTTGAGGAGGGCCGGGAAGGGCAATCGGACATCAGGAGAAGAGGGCGTCGACGAACTCTTCGGGGTCGAAGTCCACGAGGTCTTCGGGGCTCTCGCCCAGGCCCACCAGCTTCACCGGCAGGCCCATGTCGTCCTCTATGGCCAACACGATGCCGCCCTTGGCCGTGCCGTCGAGCTTGGTGAGCACCACGCCGGTCACCGACACCGCCTCGGCGAACTGGCGGGCCTGCACCAGGCCGTTCTGGCCCGTGGTGGCGTCGATCACCAGGAGCACCTCGGTCAGGCGGCCGGGGGGCCGCTCCGCGACGCGGCGGACCTTCTTCAGCTCCTCCATGAGGTTGACCTTGGTGTGCAGTCGCCCGGCCGTGTCCGCCAGCACCAGGTCGGCGCCTCGGGCCGCCGCCCGCTCGACGGCGTCGAACACCACCGAGCCCGGGTCGCCGCCCTCGTTCCCCCGAACCAGGTCGGCGCCCACCCGCTCGGCCCAGAGACCGAGCTGCTCGGCGGCCGCGGCCCGGAACGTGTCGCCCGCGGCCATGACCACGCTGCGGCCAGCGGCCGCCTCCCGGAGCGCGACCTTGCCGATGGTCGTGGTCTTGCCCACGCCGTTGACGCCGACGAACAGCCACACGTTGGGAGCGCCCGCCTCGTGGTGCAGGCCCTCGTCCGTCTGGGCCAGTCTCTTGGTGAGATCCTCCTTGAGCGCGTTGACCAGCTCCGGCGGCGTCTTGATGCCCTCCGACTTGACCCGGTCCCGCAGACCGTCGAGAAGCTTCGAGGTGAGGCCCACGCCCACGTCCGCTCTGATGAGCGCCTCCTCCAACTCGTCCCAGGTCTCCTCGTCGATGGAGGAGCGGGAGAGGATCGATCCCACGTACCCCGCCAGCAGGCTTCGGGCCTTGCCCAGCCGGTCCCGGAAGCGCGGCCTGACCGGGGCGGGCGGGGCCTCGACCGGCTCCGGTTCGACAACCTCTACCGGCTCGGGCCCCTCCACCGGCTCGGGTTCGACGACCTCTACCGGCTCCGGTTCGAGATCGACCGGCAGCGGCTCAGGGGCCGCTACCGGCTCCGGTTCGACATCGGGCGCCACCTCCTCCTCCAGGGCCACCGGCCTCGGTGGGGCTTCGGGGGGCAGCTGCGGAGGAGCTTCGGGCGGGGCCTCCAGCTCGGGGCGGCGCCGGCGAAGGCTTATGGCCACCGCGGTGGCGGTGCCCAGCAGGGCCAGGCCGACCAGGATGAGTATGAGGGCCAGCTCCATGGCGACGGGAGCCTACCGGGACGCCGCCCCCACCCGGTCGGAACGCTCGCTCACTACCCTCGAGGCGCCGCCCGGTTGCATGGTGACGCCGTAGAGGCAGTCGGCAGCCTCCATGGTGCGCTTCTGGTGGCTCACCACCACCAGCTGGGCCTCATCCCGGAACTCGTCCACCAGCTCCAGGAACCGGTTGAGGTTCACGTCGTCCAGCGCCGCCTCCACCTCGTCGAGGAGGTAGAAGGGCGAGGGTCGGCTCCTGAACACGGCGAAGAGGAACGCCAGCGCCGTGAGCGAGCGCTCTCCCCCGGACAGCAGCGAGAGCTTGCCCACCCTCTTGCCCGAGGGACGGGCCTCTACCTCGATCCCCGTTGTCAGCAGGTCCTCCGGGTTGGTCAGCCGGAGCTGTCCGGTGCCCCCCGGGAAGAGGGAGATGAACAGCTTGGCGAAGTTCTCGGCCACGTCGGCAAAGGCGGCGGCGAACACGTCGGTGATCTCGCCGTCGATGGCCCGCACCACCTTGCCCAGCTCCCGGCGGGCGGAGCGCACGTCCTCGAGCTGGCCCTCGACGAACGAATGGCGCTCCTCCAGGGCCTGATGGTCCTCCAGAGCCAGGGCGTTGACCGGGCCCAGGCGCCGCAGCTCCTCGTCGAGCTGGCTCA
>JADDQT010000364.1 GCA_016781225.1 Actinomycetota bacterium | reverse complement strand
AGAGGCTGGCGCTGGCCTGCGTTCCCCTCTTCGCCCGCCGCTACCCGGGCACGGCGTCGGTCCGCCTCACCGACCTGGATCACCTGCGCTCGCTCGCCACCGACTACCGAACTCGGACCCGCTTCCTTGCCGAGCTCACCCTGGACCCGCCGGCGAGCACGGGCGACCTGGCCGGTACGCCCCACCTCGACGACGACTTCCTGGTCCTGTCCACCATCCACTCGGCCAAGGGTGGGGAGTGGCAGGTGGTCCACGTCCTGCACGCGTCCGACGGCAACATCCCCTGCGACATGGCCCTCGGCTCGGCCGACGAGGTGGAGGAGGAGCGGCGCCTGCTCTACGTCGCCCTCACGCGGGCCCGGGACACGCTGGTGGTCTCCTACCCGCTCCGGTACTACTTCCGGCGCAACCCTCTCGACGACGCCCACACCTACGGCCAACCCAGCCGTTTCCTCGCCCCCGCCACGGTGGCGTTCGACTCCGTCAGCGTCGGCGAGGCCGTGGTCGAGGAAGACCCCGTGGCAGCCGACCTGGCCGCCCTCTGGCAGTAGGCACTTCTGCCGCCTCGCATCGCCGTTCCCTTACCGCCGCAAGAACTCGATGAGGAATCGTCAGTCGTCGCCGTCGCCGCCACCCCGGAGGCGCTTGACCTCGCCTCGCCTGCGCTTGGTCGCCAGGCGCCGCTCCCTGGACCCCTTGGTCGGCGCCGTCGGGTGGCGGTGCCGGCGCACCTGGAGGGCCTCGGCCAGGCGGGCACGGAGGCGTTCCACCGCCAGCTGGCGGTTGCGGGCCTGCGACCGTTCGTCGGAGACGACCACCCGGACGACGGGGCCGATCCGATCCAGCAGCAGCGCTCTTTGGTGGGCGGACAGGGACGGCGAGCGGTCGACGGCGAAGCGCACCTCGACTCGGGTGTTGGCCGTGTTGGCGTGCTGGCCTCCCGGACCACCGGCACCAGAGAACTTCCACTCCAGCTCGCTGAGTGGGATCGACAGCCAGCGGTTGACGCGGAGGTCGTCATCCATCCCGGAGAAGGCCGAGCAGTGTCTCGTCGTCGAGTTGCCCGGACACGTTCCGGAAGCCTATGGCGGCCGAGGCCGGACACCGGGAAATGGGCGACAATGTCGCCGTGGGCGAGGATCCGCAGCCGCAGCAGGTCGCCGACCTGTACTTCGAGGTCTGGGAAGGGCAGGGCGACGTCGACGACGACATGTTCCTCCGGGTGCTGGGTGAGGCCGCGGAGGCCATCGAGTCCCTGGGAATCCCTTACGTGCTCATGGGCGGGATGGTCTCCCGCGCCGCCGGGCGGCCGCGGGACACGCACGACATCGACTTCCTGGTGAGGCCGGACGAGGCCGGCGCGGCACTGGAGGCCCTGAGGTCAGCCGGCTTCGACACTCGCAAGACCGAGCCGCAGTGGCTGTACAAGGCGGTCAAGGAAGGGGTGCTCGTGGACGTGCTGTTCCGGGCCACGGGTGACGTGCTGCTCGATGACGAGATGGTGGAGCGGGCTAAGCGACGCGACTTCGGCGGCCACGAGATGCTGGCCATGTCGGTCGAGGACCTCATCATCATCAAGGCCCTCTCCCATCAGGAGCACACAGCCCGCCACTGGTTCGACGCGCTGGCGCTGCTCTCCAACCAGGAGGTCGACTGGGACTACCTGGTGCGCCGGGCCCGGCGACGGGGCGCCCGGCGGGTCCTCAGCCTGCTGCTGTACGGCCAGTCCATAGACGTCCTCGTGCCCGACCGGGCGGTGCACGACCTCTACGACGTGATCTACCAGGCCGACAAGGACTGATCCCGGCGGCCGAGGGCGCGACGGCTACGCCTCACAGGACGGCTCCTGCTGGCCCCCGAGGCAGTACAGGTTGTAGGAGTGGCCGATCACAGGCTGGGCCACGTTGCGCACGGGCACGCCGCCGGCGGTGACCCCCTT
>JADDQT010000363.1 GCA_016781225.1 Actinomycetota bacterium | reverse complement strand
GCCCGCTGCCGGGCCCCGGGCGGCCTTGGGGGTGACCCGCTTGGCCGGCTGGGGCCGGCCCCCGCCCGGGCGTCTCTTCTTGCCCTTCTTGGCCAATGCCGGCCCTACCCGGTGAGGAGCTTGGCGATCCGGGTGACGCCCTCCACCAGGTCGTCGTCGCCCAGGGCGTAGGAGAAGCGCGCGTAGCCAGGAGCACCGAAGGCCTCGCCGGGCACGATGGCCACCCTGGCCTCGTCGAGGATGACCTCGGCCAGCTCCAGCGTGGTGCTCGGGCGGCGGCCCCGCAGGTCCACGCCGAGCACGCCTTCCATGGACGGGAAGGCGTAGAAGGCGCCCTCGGGCTCGATGCAGGACACGCCGGGGATCTCGACCAGCATCTCGTGGATGCGCCGTCGCCGCCGATCGTAGGTCTCCCTCATCTCGGCCACGTCCGACAGGTCGCCCGACACAGCCGCCAGCGCCGCTCGCTGTGACACGTTGGCCACGTTGGAGGTGGCGTGCGACTGCAGGTTGGCCGCCGCCTTCACCACGTCTGGCGGGCCGATCATCCATCCCACTCGCCATCCGGTCATGGCGTAGGTCTTGGCCACGCCGTTGGCGACGATGCAGCGGTCCGCCAGGTCCGGCACCACCACCGGCATGGAGTGGTGGGCGGCAGACCCATACACGAGGTGCTCGTAGATCTCGTCCGTGACCACCCAGAGGCCTCGGTCAAGCGCCCATCGCCCGATGGCCTCGACCTCCTCCCGGGGGTACACCACCCCGGTCGGGTTGGACGGCGACACGAACAGGAGGGCCTTGGTCCGCGACGTGCAGGCGGCGTCGAGCTGATCGACCGTGGCGCGAAACCCAGTGGCCTCGTCGGTGCCGACGATGACCGCCACGCCGCCGGCCACGGCGATGGACTCGGGGAACGTGGTCCAGAACGGCGCGGGGACGATGACCTCGTCTCCCTCGTCGAGAAGGGTGGCGAAGGCGTTGAAGATGGCGTGCTTGCCACCGTTGGTGACCAGCACCTGCGAAGCGTCCACCTGGAAGCCGGAGTCCCGGGCCGTCTTGGTTGCGATGGCGGCTCGCAGCTCCGGCAGACCGGCGGCGGGCGTATAGCGATGGTTCTTCGGGTCCTGGCAGGCGGCGACGGCCGCCTGCACGATAGGGGCCGGTGTGGGGAAGTCGGGTTCGCCGGCGCCGAAGCCGATCACGTCCTCTCCGGCGGCCTTGAGGGCCTTGGCCTTGGCGTCGATGGCGAGGGTGGCCGACTCGGCCATGGCTGCGATGCGCGTGGAGATGCGTGCCATGGCTGCCATGCTGTCACAGTGACCTCGACCCCCCAAGAGCATCAGACGCCGCCCGACACCGGGATTCAGGACCACATCGACATTCCCAAGGCGCTCCTCCCCTCCGACGGCCGCTTCGGCTCCGGACCCTCGAAGGTTCGCCCCGAGGCCGTCGCCGCCCTGGCCGCGGTCGCCCCGGGCTACCTCGGGACCAGCCACCGCAGGGAAGGCGTGCGCTCGGTGGTGGGGCGGATCCGTCACGGGCTCTCCAGCCTCTTCTCACTCCCCGACGGCTACGAGGTGGTGCTCGCCAACGGCGGTGCGACGGCGTTCTGGGACGTGGCCGCCTCGTGCCTGATAGAGCGGAAAAGCCAGCATCTGGCCTTCGGCGAGTTCTCCTCGAAGTTCGCGTCCGTCGCCGCCGCCGCCCCGCACCTGCAGGAGCCGGAGGTGATCAAGTCGGAACCGGGCACGCACCCCTCCCCGGTGGGGACGGCCGACATCGACCTGTACGCCCTCACCCAGAACGAGACCTCGACGGGTGTGGCCATGGCGGTCGCCCGGCCCGAGGGCGCGGACCCCGAGTCTCTGGTCGCGGTGGACGCCACCTCGGCCGCCGGCGGACTGAGGGTGGACGTGTCCCAGGCCGACGCCTACTACTTCGCTCCCCAGAAGTGCTTCGCCGG
>JADDQT010000014.1 GCA_016781225.1 Actinomycetota bacterium | reverse complement strand
GTCCACGGCGACAGCCACGTGTCCCGCGTCGACCGTCCCCTCGAAGACCCGGCCACCGGCCGGACCGTTGAGAACTTCACCCGGGTGGAGACCTTCGGCAGCCCCGACATCCATTGGGTGCGCGCCATCGTGGACCCCGATGACCCCGAGGTCTTCACCTTCCGACAGGAGCTGATCGAGGCCAATCGGGCGCCATGACGGCGCCGCGGCCGGAGCCAGCTCAGCCTTGGGACATGAACTCGGCAGCGCGCTTGGCCATCTCGGCCGGAGGCACATCCTCCACGTGGCTGGCCACGTTCCACCGGTGCCCGAAGGGATCCTCGAACTGCCCTGACCGGTCGCCGTAGAACTGGTCCTCCACGGGCCGGAGGGCCGTGGCCCCCGCCTGAACGGCCCGCTCGAACACGGCGTCAACGTCCTCCACGTAGACGCTGAGCGTCACCGGGGAACCACCGAGACTCTTGGGGCCGCGCTGGCCCATGTCGGGAAACTCGTCCGCGAGCATGATCACCGAGTTGCCGATCTGCAGCTCGCAGTGGCCGATCTTGCCGCCGGGGGCGGGCATGCGCATGCGCTCGGTGGCACCGAGGACGGTCTCGTAGAAACCCACGGCAGCACCGGCCCCGTCGACGCACAGGTAAGGCGTTACTTGGGGATACTCGTCGGGGATGGGCTTCACCTTGGCCATGGGACCTCCCTGGGAACCGGTCGTCGCGCCACGCTATCCAACCGGACTTGCCTCCCGCCCTGGAGCCTGAACCCCGACCTGAGGCCGACGGCTACAATAACTTCTGAATGTGGCAGAAGACAATCCATGGTTGGCTGGCGAGGGCGTGTTCCACTGGGCCCATCAGGGCGGTGCCCGCGAGGGGCCGTCGAACACGCTGCGGGCCCTGCGCAAGGCTCGCGAGGAGGCGCACGCAGACGGCCTCGAGCTGGACGTCCACTGCTGCAAGAACGGCCACCTCGTCCTGGTGCACGACGCCAAGCTGCAGCGGACCACGAACGGCCGCGGCAAGGTAAGACACCACGAGCTCCGCCAGCTCAAGGAGCTCGACGCCGCCCACTGGTGGGTGCCCGGCAAGGTGGACGACCACCACGCACCGGAAAGCAGCTACGAGTTGCGCGGCCGTGCACCGGCGGAGCCGGACCTGAGCGTTGCCACGCTCGACGAGGTGCTGGACGCCTTCCCGAACGTCCCTCTGACCATCGAGGTCAAGGACAGTCAGGCCGTCGAGCCGCTGGTCGAGCTGCTCGAGCGGCGACAGGTCGCCATGGGCGACGTGATCGTCTCCAGCTTCAAGGAGCTCGTGGTGAGGAAGCTGCGCCGGCGAGCCCCCCACCTCCCCCTCGCCCCCGGCCGGGTGTCGATGTGGTGGTTCTTCGTGCGGGTGAAGCTGCACCTGCGGCCGAAGCTTTCCGGCTACGTCGCCGTGCAGCTGCCCCACCACTACGGCGTCGAGAACCTCCCAGGCGCCTGGCGCCGGGTGGGGCGCCTGGTGCCCGAGCGGTTCCGCCGGCTGACCGTCCTCGACGCCCGTATGGTCGAAGCTGCGGCAGAGCGCAACATGGCCGTACACGCGTGGACCATCGACGAAGTGGCGGAGATTGAAGAGCTGACCGAGATGGGCGTGCGCGGCATCATGACCGACCGTCCCACGGTGCTCAGCCGGGCGTTGAGCGACACCGGTAACACCTGGGCCGCCCCGCCCACCCATTAGCCCCCCACCGTCCCCGCCATGCTCGTGCTGGCAGCTCGTGAAGGCCGTCACTACGCTCATCGCAATGTCCGGCTTCCTGCGTGAGTACTTCACAGTGCTCGTGTTCGGCGCCGCGGCGGTGGCCATGGTCGGCGCCATGCTGGGCGCAGGCAGCCTGCTGCGCCCGAAGCGGGCCCAGGCTCAGAAGTACATCTCCTACGAGAGCGGCGTGGACCCCGTGGGAACCGGCTGGTCGCAGAGCCAGATCCGCTACTACCTGTTCGGACTGCTCTTCGTCCTCTTCGAGGTGGAGACGGTCTTCATCTTCCCCTGGGCCGTACGCCTGGAGGACTTGGGCATGTTCGGCTTGGTGGAGATGGTCGTCTTCATCGCCATCCTGGCCCTGGGCTTGGTGTACGCGTGGCGCAAGGGCGTTCTGAGGTGGATGTGACGTACGTGGGGGGGAGGGCGCCGGGATGGGCCTAGTGGAGAGGGGCTGGGTTCCCAAGCCCCTCAGCCACCTGCTCAACCTCAGCCGCAAGTACTCGCTGTGGGTCTACCAGTGGGGCCTGGCCTGCTGCGCCATCGAGATGGGCGCCGCCTTCGGGTCACCTCGCTACGACGTGATGCGCCTCGGCGTCATCCCCTTCCCCGCCAGCGCCCGCCAAGCCGACCTGGTGGTCATCTCCGGAACCGTCACCGACAAGATGGCGCCTCCCATTCGCCGGCTCTACGAGCAGATGCCCGACCCGAAGTACGTGATCTCCATGGGCTCGTGCGCCAACTGCGGCGGCCCCTACTGGGACAGCTACTCGGTCACCAAGGGGGTCGACCAGATCCTTCCCGTGGACGTCTACGTGCCGGGCTGTCCGCCTCGGCCGGAGGCGCTGCTCGAGGGCATCGTGCTGCTCCAGGAGCGGATCCAGCACGAGGACATGGCCGAGCGGTGGAAGGGTGATCCCATTGTCGTCGGTGGCTGACCAGGTGGGTGGCGCCTCCGAAGGAGAGCAGCCGGACGGTGCCGGCGGCGGTCGGACGACGGACTCCACCCTGCAGCAGCTGGTCGAGGTCCTGAGGGCCGAGCTCGGCGAGGCCGTGGTGGGATCGGAGGTCACCGGCGGCGACGCCTGGGTACGGGTCGACCCCGGTGCGTGGCTCCAGGCCGCCGAGGCGTGCAAGCGCCGCCTGGACATGGATTACTTCTGCTTCCTCTCCGGCATCGACTGGCTGGACAACCCCGACCTCTCGGGGGAGAAGCGTTGGGATCCCGAGGGGACGGGCCCAGAAGATGAAGAGGCGGCCGGCAACGCCGGCGGGGAGGCAGGAGCGGCGTACTCCACGGGCCGGGCCGGTGGTGAGACCCGCTTTCAGGTCCTGGCCCGCCTGTACTCCACGACCCGGCACCTCGGGGTCACGCTGAAGGCCGACCTCAACGAGGCCGACCCCCGGGTGGCCTCGTGGGTGAGCGCTTACCGGGGAGCCGACTGGCACGAGCGGGAGACCTGGGAGATGTACGGCTTCACCTTCGACGGCCACCCCGGGCTGCGGCACCTCTACCTTCCCGGGGAGTTCGAGGGCCATCCCCTTCGGAAGGACTTTCCCCTGCTTGCCCGGGAGCTCAAGCCGTGGCCCGGGCTGGTGGACGTGGAGCCCATCCCGGGCGACGAGGCGGCAGGCGACGACGGCGATGCTGCCAAGCTGGCAGCGGCCACGGACGAGGGCGGATGACCGCAACCACCGAGCGGCAGAAGGCCGCCTACGTCTCCGGCCAGGCGGCCGACGGCCGGATCAACGTCGAGCTGGAGGCCGAGGGCATGACCCTCAACCTCGGACCGCAACACCCCGCCACCCACGGGACCCTTCGCATCGTGGTGCGCCTCGACGGCGAGCAGGTCCTTTGGGCCGAGCCCGTGTGCGGCTACATGCACCGCGGCTACGAGAAGCTCTGCGAGGTCCGCACCTACCCCCAGGTCACAACCCTCGTCAACCGCATCGACTGGCTCGGCCATTTCGCCAACGAGGTCCCCTTCATCCTGGCCGCCGAGAAGCTCATGGAGATCGAGGCCCCGGAGCGGGCTCAGTGGCTCCGAACCATCTTCTTCGAGATGGCACGCATCGCCAACGTCTCCCTGTTCCTGGGCGACATGGGCGTGCAGCTCGGAGCCCTCACCCCCGTCTTCTACGCCTTCCGCGACCGGGAATACGTCCTCAACCTCATGGAGGCGGTTACGGGCGGTCGCTTCCATCCCAACTTCGATCGCATAGGAGGGCTTAAGGAAGACCTGCCCAAGGGATGGGTGGGCGAGGCCAGGGCGGTGATGGGCCGGGTGCGGTCGTTCTGCGACCAGATGGAAGACCTCCTCATGGGCAACGAGATCTTCGACCGCCGATGCCGCGGCATCGGCGTCATACCTGCGTCCGTGGCCCTCGATTACGGCCTTTCGGGAGCCAACCTGCGGGCGAGCGGCGTGGACTGGGACCTGCGCCGGGACGAGGACCACCCCCTCGCGTGGAAGCACTGTGACTGGAAGGTCTGGACCCACGCCGACGGTGACTCATTCGCTCGCTACTGGGTGCGGCTCCAGGAGACGAGGGAAGCAGCCAAGATCGTGATGCAGCTGCTCGACGGGCTGCCGTCGGGCCCCATCCAGGCCAAGGTGCCCCGGATCATCAAGGTCCCCGCCGGCGAGGCCTGGGCTCACACCGAGAACCCGCTGGGCGAGATGGGTTACTACGTGGTGAGCAAGGGTGGCCTGGGCCCCTTTCGAGTAAAGATCCGTAGCGCCTCTTTCAACAACGTATCCATCATTCCCTGGGTTCTACGCGGCGTCTTCGTGCCCGACGTCATCACCATCCTCGCTTCGCTGTACTTCATCCTCGGGGACATCGACAGGTGAGCCGGCCCCGGTGACCCTCGCCGTCGACCTCGCCTACTGGCAGACCACCACTCTCAAGGTGCTCGTGGTGCTCGGCGTCATCCCCGCCGCGGCCATAGTCCTCGGCTACGTGTTCCTGCTGAAGATGATGAGCCACATGCAGAGCCGGCTGGGGCCGATGGAAGCCGGTCCCCACGGCACCCTCCAGCTCGTGGCCGACGGCCTCAAGTTCATCCAGAAGGAGGACATCTTCCCCGACCGGTCGGACCGCTTCGTCTTCGGCATAGCTCCGATCGTCGTCCTGATGTCCACCTTCCTCCTCTATATCGTCATCCCTGCCGGGCCCCGGCTCGTGGTCGAAGACCTCGACACGGGGGTCTTCTTCGCCCTCGCCGTCTCCTCTCTGTCGGTGCTCGGCGTGCTCATGGCCGGCTGGGCGTCGGCCAACAAGTACTCCCTCATCGGCGCCCTCCGCGCCGCCGGGCAGCTCATCGCCTACGAGCTGCCGCTCGTCCTGGCCGTCGTGGGGGTGGTCATGCAGGCAGGGACGATGAGCCTGCAGGGGATCGTGAGGGCTCAGTCCGAGGGTGAGATCTTCGGCGTCGGTTTCCTGGGCAACCCGTTCATCCTCACCCAGTTCGTCGGCTTCGCCGTCTTCCTGCTCGCCGCCCAGGCCGAGCTGTCACAGACGCCCTTCGACATGCCGGTGGCCGAGTCCGAGCTGGTGGCCGGCTTCATGACCGAGTACACGGGCTTCCGCTTCCTCTTCTTCTTCATGGCCGAGTTCGGCTCGGCCTTCGCCCTCTCCGCCATCGGCGCCACCCTGTTCCTCGGGGGCTGGCACCTCCCCGGTGTCGAAGGCTCGCTCGCCGACCTGACCGGTCCGCTGGTGCTCGGAGCCAAGGTCATGGTGGTGGCCTTCTTCATCTTCTGGTTCCGCTTCACGTACCCACGGCTGCGCGAGGACCAGCTCCAGGCCGTGGCGTGGAAGTACCTGATCCCCGTCTCGCTCGTGAACATCCTCGCCACCGGCGTCCTCAAGGTACTTTTCTGAAAGGGTCTGGCATGCCTCACGTTCCAGGGTTGCTGAAGGGGCTCGGCGTCACCTTCAAGACCATGACCAAGCCGGCCGTCACCGTGCAGTACCCCCACGTCAAGGAAGCGCCCCCTACCCGGGCCAGGGGTGTGATCGCCCTCAAGGAGGAGAACTGCACGGTGTGCATGCTCTGTGCCCGCCAGTGCCCCGACTGGTGCATCTACATCGAGGGCTACAAGGACAAGGCCCCGCCCCGGCGGGAGGGTGGGAAGCCCCGCACGGTGCAGAAGCTCGACCGTTTCGACATCGACTACGGCCTGTGCATGTACTGCGGGATCTGCGTCGAGGTGTGCCCTTTCGACGCCCTCTTCTGGAGCCCGGAGTACGAGTACTCCGAGGTCAAGATCGCCGACCTCCTCCACGACAAGGACCGCCTGGGCGAATGGATGAAGGCGGTGCCCGAGCCCCCGCCTCTGGACTCCGGTGCCAGCACCAAGGGCGCCAAGAAGTAGGAAATGGTCGCTCAGAACGTCGTCTTCGGGGTCCTGGCTGCCGCCATGGGCCTGGCCGCCATCCGGGTGGTCACCACGAAGAACGTCGTCCACGCCGCCCTCTACCTGGTGGTGGTGCTGGCCGGCGTCGCCGCCCTGTACATCCTGCTGGCTGCCGAGTTCATCGCCGTGGTGCAGGTGATCATCTACATCGGCGCCATCGTCCTTCTCATCCTCTTCGGCACCATGCTCACGAGGGCGCCCATCGGCCGGGCCTCGGACCTCGACAACGACCAGAGGTGGCTGGCCGTGGTGGTGTCGCTCCTGCTCCTCGGCGTCCTGGGGGCGGTGCTGGCCGACGCCTACGGCTCCACCAAGCTGCCCAAGGGAGCGCAGGTCCAGCGCACCGGTGATGTGGGGCTGTCCATCTTCCAGACCTACGTGATCCCCTTCGAAGTCGTCTCCGTGCTCCTCCTCGCCGCCTTGGTCGGCGCCGTCGTGATCGCCCGGCGGGACTAGAGATGTACCTGAACCAGTTCCTCCTCCTAGCCGCCTTCCTCTTCTGCGTGGGCGTCTACGGGGTGCTGGCCCGCAAGAACGCCGTGCTCGTGCTCATGTCCATCGAGCTCATCCTCAACGCCGTGAACATCAACCTGGTGGCCTTCGGGCTGTTCCGGGAGAGCGTGGCGGGGCAGGTGTTCGCCTTGTTCGTGATCGCCGTGGCCGCCGCCGAGGTAGGCGTGGGCCTGGCCGTGGTGATCCTCATCTACCGCAACCGACACTCAATCGACCTCACTGAGGTCGACATGATGAAGGGCTGAGCAATGCTGGAGAACGCGTGGGTCATCCCCGCCCTTCCGGTGCTCTCCTTCGTCCTCATCCTCTTCTTCGGCAAGCGCCTGCCCAAGCACGGTCACGAGATCGGCGTGGCTGCCGTGGCCCTGGCCTTCGTGCTGGCATGCGTGTGCGCCGTGCAGTGGGTGCAGCGCCCCGCCAACCTGGAGGTGAAGCCGGGATCCGAGGAGCACGCCGCCGCCCCCGGCTCGCCGGCTCAGGCCAACGCCGTCGCCGCCCTGGAGGAGAAGGCGCCGCCGGGGAGCGAAGGCGGTCACGAGGGCGAGGGCAAGGGTGAGAAGGAGGGGGAGGCCGGCGAGCACGAGGCCGAACCCATCCGCAAGCCGGTGGTGAAGGAGGTCACCTGGTTCGACAACGGCCAGACCCGGGTCAAGGCCGGCACCCACGTCGACGGCCTGGCCGTGACCATGATGTTCGTGGTCACCCTCATCTCCCTCCTGGTGCACGTGTTCTCCACCAGCTACATGCACGGTGACCGCCGCTACACGCACTACTTCGCCGCCCTCAGCCTCTTCACCGCCGGGATGCTGGTCATGGTCACGGCCAACAACACCCTCCAGCTGCTGGTCGGTTGGGAGCTCATGGGTCTGTGCTCCTTCATGCTCATTGGCCACTGGTGGGAGGAGCGGAACAACTCCAACGCCGCCCTCAAGGCGTTCTTCACCACCCGTACCGGTGACGTTGGCCTCTTGATCGGCATCGCCATCCTGTTCTTCGCCGCCGGTCAGACCTTCGACATCGCCGACATCAACGCCGCCGCCCTCGGCGGTGAGGTCAGTCACGGGCTGGTGCTGGCCGGAGCGGCAGCCCTCCTCTGCGGTGTGATCGGCAAGAGCGCGCAGTTCCCGCTCCACACCTGGCTGCCCGACGCCATGGCCGGTCCCACGCCGGTGTCGGCGCTCATCCACGCCGCCACCATGGTGGTGGCCGGCGTGTACCTCGTGGCCCGCCTCTACGGCGTGTTCTGGTCGGGGTTCGACATCGGCGGCGGCGGCATCAACCCGGTGGCCCTAGTGGGCGGGATCACGGTGCTCATCGCGGCGGCCCTGGCCTTCGTGCAGACCGACATCAAGAAGGTGCTGGCCTACTCCACGGTCAGCCAGCTCGGTTACATGGTCATGGCCCTCGGCGTGGGCGCGTGGACAGCCGGCGTCTTCCACCTGGTCACCCACGCCTTCTTCAAGGGCCTGCTGTTCCTCGGTGCCGGCTCGGTGAGCCACGCCGTGCACAGCTTCGACATGAAGAAGGACATGGGTGGCCTGCGCGAGCACATGCCCATCACGTTCAAGACGTTCGTCATCGGCTCACTGGCTCTCGCCGGGGTCCCGCCTCTTGCCGGCTTCTGGTCCAAGGACGAGATCCTGCTCGGAGCTTCGTCCAACGGCTATCCCGTCTTCCTCGTGATCGGGCTCCTCGGCGCGGCCCTCACCGCCGCCTACATGACCCGCTGCGTGTACCTCACCTTCTTCGGCGAGTACCGGGGCCACGGCCAGCCCCACGAGTCGCCACCCGCGATCACAGTGCCCCTGGTCGTGCTGGCCGCCTTGTCGGTCGTCGCCGGCTTCGTCAACGTCCCCGGAGGCGAGTGGTTCGCGAAGTGGACGGAGAACGAGACGGTGCTCAGCGCCGGCGTGGCTCACCATTCCTTTTCGCCGTTCGTGGCCCTTTTCGGCTCGGCCCTGGGCCTGCTGGGCATCGCCGCCGGCTACGCCTACTACTGGCGCAACCTCGGGCCCCACCGACTCACCCAGCGCAGCGGCGCGGCCGGCACCGGGTACCGCATCCTCGAGAACAAGTACGGCCTCGACCGGCTGTACACCGACTGGGTGGTGGGTGGGATCAAGGGGCCGATCGCCCGGGGCGCCTACTGGTTCAACCAGCGGGTCATCGACGGCGTGGTGAACGGCGTGGGCATAATCGCTCGCGGCCTGGCCCGCTTCGTGTACGACACCGTCGACCAGAAGGTGGTGGACGGTGTCGTCAACGGCGCCGGCATCGGAGCCGAGGACGGTGGCAGGGTCCTTCGGCTGATGCAGACCGGGCGGGTGCAGCAGTACGCCCTCTTCCTGTTCGGAGCCGTCGTCGTCCTCGGCGGCACCCTCGTGCTCTTCACGACCGGTTAGTCAGAGAACGGAGACCGATGTTCGACTCATGGGCCCTCACCCTGGTGGTGTTCCTCCCGGCCGTTGGGGCGGCGTTGCTCGTCGCCGTGCCCCGTCGAGCCGAGAACCTGATGAAGCTCGTGGCCCTGGCCACCACGCTCGCCACCGCCGCCGTCGGGGTGGCCATCCTGGCCCGGTTCGACTATGGCGCCACCGACACGCTCCAGTTCGAGGTGGACCGCCCGTGGATCGACGTCATCAACAGCCGCTACCACATGGGCGTCGACGGCATATCGCTGCCGCTGCTCGCCCTGTCCGTGCTCATCACCGTGCTGTGCGTGGTCTACTCCTGGGACCACTTCCCGGAGCCCCACAACCCCAAGGCGTTCCTGGCTCTCATGCTCGTGCTGGAGACCGGGATGAACGGCACGTTCGTGGGCCAGGACCTCATCCTCTTCTTCGTCTTCTTCGAGCTAGTGCTGCTTCCCATGTACTTCATGATCGGAGTGTGGGGCGGGCCGAACCGGCAGTACGCGGCCATCAAGTTCTTCCTGTTCACCCTCTTCGGGTCGGCGCTCATGATCCTCGCCTTCCTCGCGTTGTACTTCAAGGGAGGGAACACCTTCGACATCCCCTTGCTGGTCGAACGCGGCGGCACCATCGCCCGCGACGCACAGATACTCATATTCGGGGGACTGTTCATGGGCTTCGCCATCAAGGTGCCGATGTTCCCCTTCCACACCTGGCTTCCCGACGCCCACACCGAGGCCCCCACTGTGGGCTCCGTGATCCTCGCCGCGGTGCTGCTGAAGCTCGGCACCTACGGCTTCATCCGCATCGCCCTTCCCATCCTGCCCGACGCCGCCCAGGCGTGGGCACCCTGGATCGGTGGCCTTGCCGTTGTCGGCATCATCTACGGGGCCCTGGGCTGCCTGGCCCAGAAGGACCTGAAGCGGCTCATAGCCTTCTCGTCCGTTGCCCACATGGGCTTCGTGATGCTGGGCATCGCCACCCTGACGGACTACGGCATCAACGCCGCCGTGTTCGGAATGGTGGCCCACGGGCTCATCACCGGAATGCTCTTCTTCATCGCCGGCTCCATCCAGGAGCGCTACGGCACCCGGGAGATGTCCCGGCTCGGCGGGCTCCTTCTACAGGCGCCCCGGCTGGCTTGGCTCCTGGGCTTCTGCGCCATGGCCTCGCTCGGTCTGCCGGGTCTGGCCGGGTTCTGGGGTGAGTTCCCTGCCATCCTCTCGGCGTACCAACCCGCCCCCGGGCTGTCGGAGGCGCTCTTTCGCGTGTACATGGTCGTGGCTGCTGTGGGCACCGTCTTCGCCGCCGGCTACCTGCTCTGGATGTACCAGCGAACCGCCTTCGGCACGGCCAAGAAGGAGTTCGCCGAAGCCCACGTGCACGACGTGCACCTGCCCGAGTGGCTGGCCTGGGCGCCGCTCCTTCTCCTCATCCTGATACTCGGGATCTTTCCCAGCCTGATCTTCCGAGTCACCGACGGGGCCGTGCAGTCCATGACCTCCGCCCTGCAGGCCATCGGGGGCTGAGAACGCCGTGACCGGACTGTTGGCCGCTGCCTTCGAGGCGCCCTACCTCGACTACGCCGCGCTGGCTCCGGAGATGGTGCTCACCGGCGTGCTGCTCGCCGTCCTCGTGGTCGACCTGTTCGTGGACGAGGGCCGCAAGGCCGTCGTCGCCCAGCTGGCCGGTGTCGGGTTGCTGGCCAGCCTCCTGCCCATCGTCTTCCTGGCCGTCGACGGCAACGACCGGTCCATGTTCTCCGGGGCCTACGTGGTGGACGACTTCGCCCTCGTCCTCAAGGCCCTGTTCCTGGTGAGCGGCTACGTGGTGCTGCTCATGTCCGCGGACCACATCGAGGAGGGCGACTACTGGAAGGGCGAGTACACCTTCCTGCTGCTCTCCTCGCTGTTGGGGATGGTGGTCATGTGCTCCTCTCGCGACCTCCTCACCATCTTCGTGGCCCTGGAGCTGCTGTCCATACCCGCCTACATGCTGGCCGGCTGGCGCAAGCGGGACCTGAGAAGCAACGAGGCCGCCCTCAAGTACTACCTGCTCGGGGTGCTCTCCTCCGCGGTGATGCTCTACGGGATGTCGCTGGTGTTCGGCGCCACCGGCACCACCGTGCTCGAGGACATCGCCCGGGAGCTGGGTGACAACACCAGCGAGCCGCTGGTCAAGCTGGGCATCTTCTTCATCGTGGTTGGGTTCGCCTTCAAGGTGTCGGCCGTGCCGTTCCACTTCTGGGCGCCGGACACCTACGAGGGGGCACCCACGCCGGTTACCGCCTTCCTGTCGGTGGCGTCCAAGGCCGCCGGCTTCGTGGCCCTCCTCCAGCTGGTCTTCGTCGGCTTCTTCGGGCAGGACAACGTGTGGCAGCCGCTGTTCTGGGTGCTGGCCGCGCTCACCATGACCGTGGGCAACCTGGTCGCCCTCCGCCAGACCAACGTCGTCCGCCTGCTGGCCTACTCATCGGTGGCTCAGGCCGGTTACATGCTGGTCCCCTTCGCCGTGGGGGGTTCCGGTGATGCCGCCGCCCGGACGGCGCAAACAGCCGCGATCGTCTACCTCCTCATCTACGCGGCCATGAACCTCGGTGCCTTCGCCGTCGTCATCGCCGTCGCCCGTAAGACCCGCTCCGGCGAGGTCTCGTCCTACGGGGGGCTCTTCACCTACGCCCCGGGGCTCACGGTGCTCATGACCGTCTTCCTGTTCTCGCTGGCTGGGATCCCACCGTTCGGGGGCTGGTTCGCCAAGCTCTACATCTTCAAGTCCGCGGTCGACGCCGGCACCGGATGGTCCGTCGCCTTGGCCGTGATCACCGGCGTCAACTCGGTGATCGCCCTCTTCTACTACGCCAGCGTGGCCCGGGAGATGTGGATGCGGCCCGTGCCCGACGAGGACGTCACTCCGGTGCGGGTTCCACCGGCGCTCGGTGCCGCCCTGGCCATCACCGCCCTCGCCGTGGTCGCCATCGGCATCTACCCGCAGGCCTTCGCCCGGTTGGGGGACCTGGCCGAGCTGGCCGTCAGATAGCCACGCCCACCCCTGCCGGCGCGCGCGTCGTCGAGCGCATCCGCCGTCTGGGCCCCATCTCCTTCGAGGAGTACCTGGAGTTGGCCCTCTACGGCGGAGGTGGCTTCTACACCACCGGAGGTAGGGCGGGCCGCCGGGGACACTTCGTCACCAGTCCCGAGGTCGGCACCCTGTTCGCCGCCGTCGTGTCCAGGGCACTCGACTCGTGGTGGGCCGGTCTCGGACGGCCGGACCCCTTCTTAGTGGTGGAGGCGGGCGCGGGGGTCGGGACCCTGGCCGCCGGCATACGCCGCGCTAGTCCCCAGTGCTCGGCGGCCCTTCGCTACGTGCTCGTCGAGCGCTCGGCCGCTCTCCGAGCCCAGCAGGCCCGCCATCTCACCCTGGACCCTCCGAGCGCGCTGCTGCGGGCCGGACCCGGAGCCGGAGTGGACGAAGACGAAGGCGAGCCCGATCCGATGGCCGGTACCGGACCAATGTTCACCTCTCTTGCCGAGCTGCCGGGGGAGCCCTTCGTCGGCGTCGTGCTGGCCAACGAGCTGCTCGACAACATGGCCTTCTTGCTTCTCGAACGCGCCCGTTCGGGATGGTCGGAGGTGAGGGTGGGCGAGGCGGAGGGCGAGCTGGTCGAGGTGCTGGTGCCGGCCGCGCCGCACCTGGAGAGGGAGGCCGATCGGCTCGCTCGGCACGCACCTCCCGGGGGGCGGATCCCCGTCCAACGGAGGGCCCGGGTCTGGCTTCGGGAGGTGCTGGCCAGGGTGGAACTGGGCCGGGTGGCGCTGGTGGACTACGCCTCCGCCACCACAGGATCACTCGCCACACGCCCCTGGGACGACTGGCTTCGCACCTACCGGGACCACGGTCGTGGCGGCCACCCGCTGTCGGCACCCGGAGAGCAGGATGTGACATGCGAGGTGGCCGTCGACCAGCTGGCGACCGTACGGCCGCCGTCGGCCGACCGCTCACAGGCCGAGTTCCTCGGGGCCCATGGGCTGGAGGAGCTGGCGGAGGTGGCGCGCGCCAGATGGTGGGAGCGCGCCGGGCTGGGCGATCTGGAGGCCCTGCGGGCCCGCAGCCTGATCGGCGAGGCGGAGGCCCTCACCGACCCTGCGGGCCTCGGCGCCTTTCGGGTCCTCGAGTGGGATCTGTCCCCGACCGGATCCGGTGGCAGCGGCCTAGGCTGAGTGCATGGGCCCGCCCGTCGAGCCGGCAGGGATCGAGTCCTTCTACCTCGAGGACCGCACCATCGAGCCTTCCTCGGGCTTCCGAGAGCGGGCTCTCATCTCCGACCCGGGCGTCTACGACCGCGCCGAGGCCGACTGGGAGGGCTTCTGGGCTGTGCAGGCCACCGAGCTCCTCGACTGGTTCGACCCGTGGGACACCATCCTCGAATGGAAGCTGCCGTTCGTCCGGTGGTTCGTGGGGGGCACCCTCAACGTCTCCCACAACTGCCTGGACCGCCACGTGGCCGCCGGACGCGGTGATCGGGTGGCCTTCCACTGGGAGGGCGAGCCCGGCGACACCCGCACCATCACCTATGCGGAGCTTCTGGACGAGGTGGAGCGCTTCTCCAACGTCCTCGAGAGCCTCGGCGTCACCCGCGGGGACCGGGTCGCCATCTACATGCCCATGATTCCCGAGCTGCCCGTAGCCATGCTGGCCTGCACCCGCATCGGTGCCGTCCATTCGGTGGTGTTCGGCGGCTTCTCGTCCGACGCTCTGCGCGACCGCATCGTCGACGGCCAGGCCAAGGTTCTGGTGACGGCCGACGGCGGATGGCGGAAGGGCGCGGCCGTGCCGCTGAAGGCCAACGCCGACGCCGCCCTCGGGGACACACCCTCCATCGACCACGTGGTCGTTGTGCGCCGGACGGAGGCCGACGTGGACATGCGGCCCGGGCGGGACCGCTGGTGGCAGGAGCTGATGGAGGGTGCCGAACCCCACCGCGCCCCGGAGCCGATGGCCTCGGAGGACCTGCTCTACCTGCTCTACACCTCGGGTACCACGGCCAGGCCCAAGGGCATCATGCACACCACCGGCGGCTACCTCACCCAGGTGGCCTTCACCCACAAGTACGTGTTCGACCTTCGTCCCGAGGAGGACGTGTACTGGTGCGCAGCGGACATCGGTTGGGTCACCGGGCACAGCTACATCATGTACGGCCCCCTGGCCAACGGGGCCACCGGCGTGCTCTACGAGGGCAGTCCCGACTTCCCCAGCAGGGACCGCTGGTGGGCGATCGTGGAGAAGTACGGCGTGAGCATCCTCTACACCGCGCCCACCGCCGTCCGCACGTTCATGAAGTGGGGGACCGAGGAGCCGGCGAAGCACGATCTCTCCTCGCTCCGGTTGCTCGGCAGCGTGGGCGAGCCGATCAACCCCGAGGCGTGGATGTGGTACTTCGAGCACATCGGCGGAGGCCGGTGCCCTGTGGTCGACACCTGGTGGCAGACCGAGACCGGGGCCATCATGATCTCCCCCCTTCCGGGCGTGACCACCCTGAAGCCGGGTTCGGCCACCAGGCCGCTCCCCGGTGTCGCCGCCGAGGTGGTGGACGACGCTGGCAGCAAGGTTTCTGAAGGCGGTGGCTACGTCACCCTCACCCGGCCCTGGCCCTCCATGCTTCGGGGGATCTACGGGGACCCCGAGCGCTACCGAGACACGTACTGGAGCCGCTTCGAGGGGCGCTACTTCGCCGGCGACGGCGCCCGGATCGACGAAGACGGCTACTTCTGGTTCATGGGCCGGGTGGACGACGTCATGAACGTGTCCGGGCACCGGGTGTCGACCACCGAGGTCGAGTCCGCCCTGGTGGACCACCCGAGCGTGGCCGAGGCCGCCGTGGTGGGTGCCAAGGACGCCACCACCGGCCAGGCCATCATCGCCTACGTCACCCTGAGGGCCGGTTACCAGCCCAGCGACGAGCACGGGCAGAGCCTCCGCCGCCACTGCGCCACGAGGATCGGTCCCATCGCCAGGCCCAAGACCATCGTGTTCACCGACGACCTGCCCAAGACCCGCAGCGGCAAGATAATGCGCCGCCTCCTGCGCGATGTTGCCGAGGGCCGGGACCTGGGAGACACCACCACGCTCGCCGACCCAGCGGTGGTGGAGGAGATCCGTGCCAGGGCCCAGTCGGCGCCGCCCGAGGACTGACGGTGCGACGCTGATTCGGCGGGAACGTCCGGACCGGAATCGGTGTTGACAGGGAGGCTATGAGCAAGAACACCATCAAGACCTACATCCTCCTCGCCTTCCTCGGCGGCCTCCTCGTCGTCGGTGGGTCCTTCTTCGGCCGCGGCGGCATGGTGATCGGCCTGGTAATCGCCCTGGTGATGGTGGGCGGCTCCTACTGGTTCTCGGACAAGCTGGCCATCAGGGCTGCCCGAGCCGTGCCCGTCACCGAGGCGGAGATGCCCGAGTATCACCGCATCGTCCGCGAGCTCAGCCAGCAGATGGGCATGCCCATGCCCAAGTTGTACGTCGCTCCCGACATGCAGCCGAACGCCTTCGCCACCGGCCGCAGCCCCAATCGCGCCGCCGTGGCAGTGACCCAGGGCATCCTCCAGATCCTGGACTGGGACGAGCTCCGGGGCGTGCTGGCCCACGAGATGAGCCACGTGGGCAACCGGGACATCCTCATCGGCTCCGTGGCCGCGGCCGTGGCCACCGCCATCACCTTCACCGCCCGGATGTTCATGTGGGGCGCCATGTTCGGTGGTGCCGGTGGGGGCGACGACGACGACGGGGTGAACCCGATCGCCCTCATCGCTCTGATGATCCTCGCTCCGGTGGCGGCCATGCTGCTCCAGATGGCACTCAGCCGCAGCCGCGAGTTCGAGGCCGACCGCACCGGCGCCCGCCTCATCGGGAACGGCGAGCCGCTGGCCCGGGCCCTCCTCAAGCTGGAGCAGGGTGCCCGTCGGATCCCCATGAACGTCGAGCCCGCCCAGGCCCAGAAGTACATCGTGAACCCCCTCACCGGGCGTCGCATCCAGTTCGCCAAGTGGTTCACCACCCACCCGCCCACCGAGGAACGGGTGGCCCGCCTCCGAGCAGGAGACTGGCAGAGCTGACATCAGGGACTCCTGGCGCTTCGGCCTTGCATCCGGCAAGATGAGCGTCTGCCACCGTTCATCAGCTCTTCATCCAGCTCTCTTCGGCGGTGCCTGCGCCTGTCCACCATTGGTGGCCTGACACTGGCCCTGATGCTGGCGACTGGCAACGCCCAAGCCCAGCTCGAGTTCTTGAACCCGCCGCCGCCGAAGCCCACCCCTCCACCTCCCTCGGGTGGTCAGCCACCGCCTTCGCCGACCAAGAAGGCCACCCCGCCCACGGCCAGGAATGGTCCGGGTGGAGACGGCGGCCCGGAGAAGCCAGGACCCAAGGCCATCCCGCCGGGGGCGCAGAAGTCCATCAGGACGGGCCCCCGGTCTGGGCCGAACAACACCAAGAGGCTGCTGGACGCCATTCAGCCCCTCCTGGCCTTCGGCCTCAGCCGGGAGGAGGCCATCGAGGTCGGCTTCGGCCGCTTCCCCATCGCCGGCCCTGCCAACTTCACCGACGACTTCGGCAACCCCCGCTACACGCCCTACTTCCACTTCCACCAGGGCAACGACATCTTCGCCGAATGCGGCATGCCGGTCCGCTCGCCGGCCGACGGCATCTTCACCACCGCGGGCGGGGGAGCCGGGGGTACGGCGGCGTACGTCCGCGAGGGCGGAACCGAGTACTACCTCGCCCACCTCAAGGGCTATGCCAAGAACGTGCGCTCGGGGCAGCGGGTCAAGACGGGGCAAATCATCGGCTTCAACGGCAACACCGGCAACGCGGCCGGGGGTGCGTGCCATGTCCACTTCGAGATCCATCCGGGGGGGAGGACGGTCAACCCCAAGCCCATCCTCGACGGCTGGATCAAGGACGCATTGGCCAACATCCCGAGGATCATCGCCTCCTTCGAGAAGGGCCGGCCGCAGGCGGTGATCGCCACCGGGCTGACCCGGCGCCTGGCCGACGGGCGTGACGGCTTCCTGGCCGCTCCGATTCGCCCCTCCCGGAGCGAGCTGCTGTGGGCGTCGTCGGCAAGTCCTTCGGGCGGTTCGCTACACCTAGCCGAGGCCGAGGCCACGGCTCTGGCCAGCGAGATCGACTGGACGGAGCTGGCGCGCCAGCGCCAGGCAGACGCCGAGGCCGTGCTGGTCCGAGATGCCCGCGCCCGAGCCGTGCTCATGCCCCTCACACCCCGCCAGCTCCGAGGGCCCCTGGGCCTGGACGAGACGGGCGCCGGCCCCTAGCGGGTCAGTCGCGGAAGTTGGTGAACTGGAGGGGCACGCCGAAGTCCTCCTCCTTGAGGGCGGCGATGGTCGCTTGAAGGTCGTCCCTCTTCTTGCCCGAGACTCGTAGCTGCTCGCCTTGGGCCTGAGAGGAGACACCCTTGCGGCCGAGGTCCTTGATGAACTTGTTCAGCCGCTTGGCGTGATCGGGGGAGATGCCCGCCTTGATGCTGATGGTCTGGCGCACCGTTCCCTTGGCCGCCTCCTCGACCTGCCCCCGCTCCAACGCCTTCAAGGAGACGTTGCGGCGTACCAGCTTCTCTTCCACCACCTGCACGAGGGCTCGCAGGCGGTCCTCGGTGGACGAGTGCAGCTGCAGGTCGTGCTCGGACAGCTCCACGCGAGACCCCGTGTTCTTGAAGTCGAACCGGGTCGCCACCTCGCGGGCGGCCTGGTCCACGGCGTTCTTGACCTCTTGCATGTCGACTTCGGAGACGACGTCGAAGGTGGGCATGCGGCCAAAGTATCCTCACCCGGCGGGGTCGGTGCCCGAGCGGCCAAAGGGAGCAGACTGTAAATCTGCCGGCACAGCCTACGGAGGTTCGAATCCTCCCCGGCCCACACAGCCCATGACCTGGGACTCAGATGCTGACCATGCTTGTTGCCAGACTGCCGCAGGGTCTTCTGCCTCCATTTGCAAACCGATTGGTTGCAGGGCCGAGTGTTGACATC
>JADDQT010000362.1 GCA_016781225.1 Actinomycetota bacterium | reverse complement strand
AGGCACGGTGGTGCCGGGCACGGCCGGGGCCGGCTGGCCTCGAGCGGGGACCGTGGTCGAAGCGGAGGTGGTGAAGACAGCTCTACCGGCCCCCTTCACCACCTTCCCGGAGAACGACGGGACCGCAGGGAACGTCCCGGTGTCCATCTTCTTGGTGGCGGCCTCCATGAAGCGCTTGAAGATGCTGGCCGGGAAGGAGCCGCCGTTGACCTTGCGGCCGCGCACGTTGAGCATCTTGCGGGCGTTGCCCTCGGGGTAACCCATCCAGACCGCAGCGGTGAGCTTGGGCGTGTAACCCACGAACCAGGCGTCCCCGAAGTCCTGGGTGGTCCCGGTCTTGCCGGCCAGGGGCCTCCCGAACTGGGCCCCCGTACCCGACCCCCGCTGCACCACCTGCTGGAGGCAGAAGTTGACGACGTCGGCCTGCTGGCGCTCGAGCACCTTGGTCTGGACCGGGGGACGGGCCCGGGACAGGACCCGACCGTCTGCGGCGGCGACCTCGAGGATGGCGGTGGCGGGCACGTGTTGGCCGCGGTTGGCAAAGGTGGTGAAGGCGCTGGCAACGTTCAGCACCGACACCTCCGAAGTCCCCAGCGTAAGCGAGATGTTGGGCACGAGCTCCTCGGTGATGCCGGCCGCCTTGGCCAGCTTGGCCACGTTGGCAGGACCGATGGCGTCGATGAGCTGGGCGTAGACGGTGTTGACGGAGTTGCTGGTGGCATCGATGAGGTTCACTGACGGCCCGAAGTCGGCGTCCTCGTAGTTGGCCACCTTGTAGTCCTTGCCTTGGTCGGCCTTGGGGAAGACCACCTCGCGCGGACCGGGCAGGGCCGACTCAACCGTGTAGCCCTGGCGCACCGCCTCGGCGAGGACGAAGGGCTTGAAGGTCGACCCCGGCTGTCGACCGGTGCCGCCACCCTCGCGGCCGAGCGCCAGGTTGACCTTGGCGTAGGGCTGCGGGGAGTTCCAGTCCTTCCCTCCGACCATGGCCTTGACGTGGCCGTTCTCGTCGATGGCGACCAGGGCGCCCGCCGGGTCGTCCGGGCGATTCAACATGCCCGGGTACACGGCGTTGTAGGCGTGGGTCTGGGTCTCGAGGTCGAGGGTGGTCCTCACCCGCAGGCCGCCCTCGTTCACCATCTCCGGTCCGTATGTGGCCAGGAGCTGCTGGCGGACGTACTCCACGAAGTATTGAGTGCCCTTGTCGCCCTGGGCGAAGGTCGTCTCCCCCTGGCGCTTCGCGCCCACGTATGCCCGCACCGGCTCCACCTCGGCGGCGGCGCGCTCCCCGGGCGTGATCAGACCCGCCCGCTCCATGGCTGCCAGCGTCGATGCCCGGCGCTCGTCGGCCGCGGCGGGGGCACGTGCGGCGTCGGCCGCCTCGGGAGAGCGGATGAGCCCAGCCAGGTACGCCGCCTCCCGCAGGTCGATCTGGCCGACGTCCTTGCCGAAGTAGGCACGGGAGGCGGTCTGCACTCCGTAGGCCCCGCGGCCGAAGTAGATGACGTTCAGGTAGCGCTCGAGGATCTGCTCCTTGGAGAACATCCGCTCCACCTTCACGGCCAGCGCCGCCTCCTTGATCTTGCGCACCGCCGTCCGCTCGCGAGTCTGCAGGTAGGCGTTCTTCACGTACTGCTGGGTGATGGTCGAGCCCCCCTGGAGCGGCTTACCCCGCAGGTCCGCCCAGGTGGCACGGGCGATGCCTGCCGGGTCGACGCCGCCGTGCTCGAAGAAGCTCTTGTCCTCGGTGGCGAGAACGGCGTCCACCAGGACCTTGGGCACCTTGTCCAGGCCGACCGACACCCGGTTCTCGCCTGAGTCCAACGAGGCCAGTGGGGCGCCCTTGACGTCGGTGATCATCGTCGTCTGGGCCTGAGGGTTCTCCGGCGGCAACGGCACGCGGCCCAGGAGGTAGACCGCACCGGCCAGGGTGGTGGTGAAGGCCAGCATCACCATGAAGAGCAGCCGCCGGTA
>JADDQT010000114.1 GCA_016781225.1 Actinomycetota bacterium | reverse complement strand
GCGCTCGTCCACGAAGCGACGGTCCACCATGCCCAGGGCGGCCACGGCCCGAAGGAGCCCGTTGGCAAGGATGGCGTCGGTTCCCGGCTTCAGGGCCAGGTGGAGGTCGGTGCCCTCCACGAACCGCCCGGCCCGGGGGTCCACGACGATGACGCGCCCGTGACGGCGCACCTTGTCCAGCAGCCTCGGGACCTTCACGGGATAGGTGGAGGCGATGTTGGCCCCGATCACCATTGCTACCTGGGCGTGGGCCAGCTCCTCGAGGGGCGTCATGGCCCGGTCGAGGCCGAAGGCCCGGGTGGCGGCGGCGGCCGCCGAGCTCATGCACATGCGCCCGTTCAGGTCCACATGGGGCGTACCCAGGGCGAGTCGGGCGAATTTGCCCACGAGGTAGGCCTTCTCGTTCGTGAGCGAACCTCCGCCCATCACGGCGTTGCCCTCCGGGCCCAGGCGTCGGCGCACGTCGGTGAACCCCTGAGCGGCCACGTCGAGGGCGTGCTCCCACGTGGTCTCCTCCAGCTCGCCGGTGCGGCGCACCAGGGGCCGGGTGATGCGGTCGGGGTGGTGGACCTGCTGCCAGGCCGTCACTCCTTTGGAGCACAGTGCGCCGCCGCTGAACGGCGACTGCTTCCACCGCTCGTAGCCCACCACCTGGCCGCCGGCGGTGTTCAGCTTCAGCCCGCAGTTGAGGGCACAGTAAGGGCAGTGGGTGAGGGCCTGCTCCATGGGAAGCTGCGGTCCGGCCACGAGGTGACCCTAGGCAGCGCCGGTTTCTGTCCCGGGTCCGCCGTGTTCAGGTCCCGGGAACGCTTCCTTGCGGCTTGGTGACGTCGAGGAGCAGGTGTGCAGCCAACTCCACGTCCTCCTCCTGGTTGACGTTGAGCAGCTCGCGGTCCGACGCAGCGACGGTGACGGCGCCCACGGCGGCAACCAGCCCCGTCATGCGGAAATCGCCGGCCGCCATCAGCCCTCTCACCGCCTCCAAGGTGCGAGCCCTGGGATAGCGGGCACAGAGCGGTTGGAGGCGGGAGCCGTCGGACGCCGCTGCCGCGGTGTGACCCGGCACCTCGATAAGCCGATCGATCACAGGCCCCGCCAGTGGGAGATCGCATGCCAGCACTACGACGTCCTCCGATGTGAGCGCGGCCAGCCCGGCGGCGAGGGCGTTCATAGGGCCGTTCGGGCCCGGTCCGTCGAGCACCACGGGCACGGCGATCGGAGGGAGGGGGACTCCGGTCCGCGACACCACGACCACCTCCGCGCAGCGCTCGCTCAGCATGGTGACCGCACGCTCCAGGAGACTTCGCCCCTCCATGACCACGCCCGCCTTGGGCCGTCCGAGGCGCCGGCCGGAACCGCCCGCCAGCACCAGGCCAGCGTGCCGGCCGGTCATGCGGGACGCAACGATCGTTCATGGTGACTGCTGAGTAGCCTCGCTCCTCTCATGACCACCGCCGAGGAGTGGGTCGCCGGCTTCTCCCGCCGGCTCGGGCTGGCCGAGCCGGGCGAAGAGGAGGTGGTCCGAATCCTCGACCTGGCGCGGGTGGCCGCCCATCAGTCGGAGCGCCGGGCTGCACCGCTGGCGTGCTGGCTGGCGGCGACTGCCGGTCTGTCACCCGAAGAGGCCCTCGGCGTGGCGGAGTCCCTGGAACCGCTCTCGACCGAAGCGGACCCTGGCCCGACCACATGAACTCACCGGTCCTCACACTGAAGCGTGGGCCATGCTCGGGACCCTGCCCGTGGCAAAGCTCTTGCGCAGGTACACAGCCCAGGTGACGGCGGCGAACACGACGTAGGAACCGAGGAAGACCCAGAGGGCGGGGACGGACCAGTCGGCGTTGGCGGCGGCCACGGCCACCTTCTCCGCCGGCGTCTTGGCCGCCTTCACCAGGTCGGAGACGCCGAGGCTGGCCTGGCGGAGGACCACCTGGATGAGGAAGCCGCCGAAGGCACCTATGGCGCCGGCGACGCCGATGACTGCAGCCGCTCGGCGCTTGAACTCCACCGCCACGGTGCTCGGATCGAGTCCCTTCTCGTCGGCTTCCCTGCGGCCTAGCACGGCGAAGATCGACGGGATCATCTTGTAGGTGGAGCCGTTTCCCATGCCCGCCAAGAGGAAGATCACCATGTAGGAGGTGAAGAACGTGAAGAAGCTGCGTTCCTTGACCCCCACGATGGCGAGGGCGGTGAACACCGCCATCCCGACGAAGGCGGCCAGCGTGACCCTGGCCCCGCCCTTCCGGTCGGAGAGCCAGCCTCCCAGCGGACGTGAGACCGATCCGATGAGAGCCCCCACGAAGCCCAGGCCGGCCAGGTAGGTGGCTATGAACGGGTGGCCGGCCAGGAACTCGGGGAACGTGTTCTTGATGACCAGCGGCAGGGCGAAGGAGAAGCCGATGAAGGAACCGAAGGTTCCGATGTAGAGGAACGACATGATCCACGTCTGGCCGTAACCGAGCGAGGTGACGTAGGTCCTCTTGTCGGCCTTGGCCTGGGTGAGGCTGTCCATGTAGAGCCACGCTCCGATGGCTGCGGCGGCGATGAACGGCATCCACATCAGCCCGGCGTAGGCGAGGTGCACGTCGTGCCTCGGCAGCTTCACGGCGGCGGCCGGCACGCCGTCGATGATCACCAGAGGCACCAGCAGTTGCGCCGACGCAACACCGAGGTTGCCGCCCGCGGCGTTCATACCGAGGGCGAAGCCCTTCCGTCCCTCGGGATAGAAGAAGGAGATGTTGAACATCGACGAGGAGAAATTGCCCCCGCCGAAGCCCGCTGTGGCCGCGCAGGCCGCGAGCACCCAAAGCTGCGTCCCGTGGCCCTGCTCCGCCAGCCAGCCGCTGGGCAGGAGGACGGCCAGCAGCAGCGTGGGAACCAGAAGCAATGCCGCGCTCATGGCGGTCCACGCCCGCCCGCCGAACCTGGGCACGGCGAACGTGTAAGGGATCCGGAGGAAGGAGCCGACCAGGTTCGGCACCGCCGTGAGCAGGAACAGCTCCGACACGGACAGCGCGATGCCGATGTTGGCCAGGTTGATCACGACGATGGTCCACAGCACCCAGACGGCGAAGCCGAGGTGCTCGGCGAAGATCGAGAAGACCAGGTTCCTCCGGGCGATCCTCTTGCCCGTGCTCTCCCAGAAGGCCTCGTCCTCGGGCTCCCAGTGGTCGATCCAGCGGCCCGGGCGGAACCTGGCGACGTGACCGTCGACCCCATCGTCGGGGCGGGCCACATCTGCAGGGGGGGCGAGGGTGGCCGCGTCCATCGGCAATGCGTCGGTCGTGGTCATGAGCGCGCACGCTAAGGCGGGGCAATTTCTCCACCGTGTTCACGGCATTGCGATCCGGTGAACACGGTGTTGGCAGCGGATGTCACCAGTTACGAGACCTAAGCTCGCGTCAGTCCACTGGGACTGTTCGCATGAGTGACGTTCGCCCGAAACAAGCCCGAAGCATGCCCATGCCAGGATCAGGGCTGTGACGCCGCTCGTCGACGGATTCGGGCGGGTGGCCGACGACCTGCGCGTGTCGGTGACCGACCGATGCAACTTCCGCTGCACCTACTGCATGCCCGCGGGTGGCCTCGAGTGGCTGCCTCGGTCGGAGGTGTTGACGTTCGAGGAGATCACCCGGATCGTCGGCGTCTTCGTCGGCCTCGGCGTGCGCACGGTGCGTCTCACCGGTGGTGAGCCGCTGTTGCGCCGGGACCTCCACGAGCTGGTGGCCCAGCTCAGCGCGGCGGGCGTCAACGACATGTCCATGACCACGAACGGCTTCCTCTTGGCCGCCAAAGCCGAGGCTCTGGCCGCGGCCGGGCTCCGGCGCATCAACGTCAGCGTCGACTCGCTCCTCCGGCACCGGTTCGCGGCGATGACGCGCCGGGACGCGTTCGACGCGGTCATGGAAGGCCTGAGAGCCGCCGAGCGGGCGGGGATGGCGCCCGTGAAGCTGAACTGCGTGGTCATCCGGGGCACCAACGACGACGAGATCGTGGACTTCGCCCGCTTCGCCCGCACCACCGGTTACGAAGCCCGCTTCATCGAGTACATGCCCCTCGATGCCGACGAAGGCTGGCAACGGGACCAGGTGGTGCCGTCGGAGGAGGTGCTGGCAACCGTCGACCGGGCCTACCCCCTCGTCGCCACGGGCACCGGCATCGAGCCGGCCCAGGTCTACCGGTTCGCCGACGGAGCACCCGGGAGCGTCGGCGTCATCCCGAGCGTCACCGCCCCGTTCTGCGCCAGCTGCAACCGGGTCCGGATCACCGCCGACGGGCAGTTCCGCACCTGCCTCTTCTCTCTGGGCGAGACCGACCTGCGAGGCATGCTCCGCGCCGGTGCCGGCGACGGCGAGATAGCCGAAGCCATCCGTCACGCGGTCGCCGGGAAGTGGGCCGGGCATGCCATCGGGGCTGCGGGTTTCACTCGCCCCGAACGCAGCATGTCCATGATCGGGGGCTGACGTGACCGATGCCGCCGACGTGGCGCCCCGCACGGTCTCGGCCGAAGAGCTGGCGACGCCACTGCTCCCCTACGAGCAGGCGCGGGCCGTCGTCATCCGAACGTTCGAGGCGCTGGCGCCCATGCCGGTGCCGCTCTCCGAGAGCCTCGGCCGCCGCATCGCCGAGCGCGTCGTCGCCGAGGTGGACGTGCCCGGCTTCGCCAACTCGGCCATGGACGGTTACGCCATTCGCTCCGCCGACACCGCAGGAGCCTCCGCAAACGAGCCAGCACTGCTCCATCTCGTAGACGACCTCCCTGCGGGGCGGGTGCCGTCGGTTCCTCTCCGGCCCGGTGCCGCGGCCAAGGTGATGACGGGCGCCCCCGTCCCGCCCGGAGCCGACGCCGTCGTGCCGTGGGAGAACACCGCGCCTGGCCCCCGCGAGGGCGCAGTGGCGGTGCTCACCGAGGTCCCGCCCGGTGCCCGTGTGCGTCCCCGGGGAGAGGACATGGCCGCCGGCCAGGTGGTGATGGAGGTGGGCGAGGCGCTGGGTCCCGTCCACCTCGGCGTGCTCGCCTCCCTCGGTCGGACCCATGTGCGAGCTCGCGTCCCGAGGGTTGCCGTGCTGTCCACCGGCAGCGAGCTGGTCCCGCCCGGCCAGCCGCTCGCCGAGGCCAAGATCTACAACAGCAATGCCACCCTGCTGTCGGCGCTGAGCCGTGCGGCCGGCGCCACGGTGACCGCCACGGGGATGGTGGACGACGACCCCGCTCAGGTTGGGGACTGGCTCAGCGGCGCCGCCGGCCAAGCCGACCTGGTGGTCACGAGCGGCGGGGCGTCGGTGGGTGAGCACGACTGGCTGCGCGAGGTGCTCTGCCGCGAGGGAGAGCTCGAGCTCTGGCGAGTTGCCATGAAGCCGGGCAAGCCCGTGGCCTTCGGCCGCATCGCGGGCGTGCCGGTGCTGGCCTTGCCGGGCAACCCGGGAAGCGCGCTGGCCTGCGCCCATGCCTTCGTCATGCCCGCCATCCGGGCCCTCCAAGGGAGTGATCCCGAACCGGCCTGGTTGCCGGCCGAGCTGGCCGACGACGTGGCCGGCCAACCCAACCGCACCCTCCTCTGCCCGGTGAAGTTGCAGGGAGGCGACGGTGTGGACAGAGCCTTTCCTCTCCCCGTTCTCTCGGGCGCCCTGTCCCATCTGCTCCACTTCGACGGCTTTGCCATCGTCCCGCCGGGTGGGCTGCCGGCGGGGGCGCCCGTTCGAGTGGAACGGGTCGGGTGATGGTCCTCGGACAGATGCCGCACGTCGAGGGTCCCGTCCTCGTCACCGGCCTCGAGCACGCTCCCCTCGACGTGGCCGCGCTCGTCCAGGCCATCCGCCGGCCTGACTGTGGCGGCCTGGTGGTCTTCGAAGGCACCGTTCGTGCCCAGAGCGAGGGCAGGACGGTGCTGAGGCTGGAGTACGAGGCCTACGAGTCGCGGGCCCTGGCCCAGCTCCGCGCCCTGGCCGAGGAAGTGGCGGAGCGCTTCGCCCTCGGCGGCGCGCTGGCCGTGCACCGCGTCGGAGTCGTCGACGTTTGCGAGCCGGCGGTCGTGGTCGCCGCCGCTGCCACTCACCGAGGCGAGGCCTTCGCCGCCGCCCAGCAGCTCATCGACCGGACCAAGGCCGAGGTGGCCATCTGGAAGAAGGAGGTCTTCGCCCAGGGGCAAGCCTCCTGGGTGGGGAGCGGCGACACCTGATGGCCTTCGGCTACCCGGTGTCGTTGGAGCTGGCCGGGCGGCGGTGCGTGGTGATCGGCGCCGGCACCGTGGCCGAGGACAAGATCACCGCCCTCCTGGACGCCGGTGCAACCGTCTCCGTCGTGGGCGATCCCGTCACGGCGGGAATCCGCCGGCTGGCCGAAGAGGACCGCCTGGAGCTGGTCGAGCGGCCGTACGCCGACGGTGACCTGGAGCACGCGTTCCTGGCCATCGCCGCCACCGACGACATCGAGGTCAACGCCGAGGTCTTCTCCGAGGCCGAGCGGCGGAGCGTACTGCTCAATGCCGTGGACGACGTCGAGCACTGCCACTTCTCCGTTCCTGCCGTGGTGCGTCACGGCGACTTCGTGCTCGCCGTCTCCACCGGGGGCAAGGCTCCGGCTCTGGCCAAGCGGCTTCGCATGCGCCTGGCCGGTCA
>JADDQT010000013.1 GCA_016781225.1 Actinomycetota bacterium | reverse complement strand
CTCGTGGTGCGTGCTGCCCAACCCCGTCGACCTTCGGCGCTTCCCCGCCGGGAGCGATGCGGATCGCCGCGCCGCCCGCGTCGAGCTCGGGCTCGGAGCGGCTCCCCTGGCGGTCTGCGTGGGCCGGCTCAGCACCCAGAAGGGCCAGGACGTCCTCCTCGACGCCTGGCCACAGATCCTCCGAGAGGTCCCCGCCGCCGAGCTGGTGCTGGTGGGAGACGGCCCAGCCAGAGGCACTCTGGAAGGGCGGGCGACCACCGGCGTGCGCTTCGTAGGCCGTCAGCAGAGCGTGACGGCATGGCTCCACGCCGCCGACGTGGTGGTCCAGCCCTCCCGGTACGAGGGCCTCTCCATGTCGGTCCTGGAGGCGATGGCGTCGGCTCGGAGCGTGGTGGCCTCGGACGTAGAAGGCATGGCCGAGGCCCTGGGAGACGACGCCGGGGCCATTGTGGCCGTCGAGGATGCCAGCGCCCTGGCGCGAGCGGTGTCGCGGCGCCTGGCGGATCCGTCCCGAGCCACCCGGGAGGGGCTGGCGGGCCGGGCTCGGGCCGAGCAGAACCACGACCTCACGAGGTGGGGCGAGGAGGTTGCCGAGCTCACCGCCGGCTTGAGACGAGCGCACTCCAGCGGCCGGGCAGGCGGATCACGCCGGTACCATTGAACGATGGAGCTCGGGATCGTCGGCGCCACGGGCATGGTGGGATCCGTCCTCCGGAGACTGCTGGTGGAGCGGCGCTTCCTGGCCGACCGGGTCAGGTTCTTCGCCTCCGCCCGCTCGGCAGGCCGGAGGATCTCGTGGTCGGGAGGGGAGGCCGAGGTCGAGGACGCCGGCACGGCGGACTTCGTCGGGCTGGACCTCGTGATCTTCTCCGCCGGGGCGAGCGTGTCGCGGGAGCTGGCACCCAAGGTTGCAGATGCCGGAGCGGTGGTCATCGACAACTCCTCGGCGTGGCGCATGGACCCGGAGGTGCCGCTGGTGGTGCCCGAGGTCAACCGCCATGCCCTCGCTTCGATCCCCAAGGGCATCATCGCCAACCCCAACTGCACCACCATGGTCTGCATGCCCCCGCTCCACGCCCTGCACCAGGAGGCTGGGCTGCGGCGGGTGGTGGCGTCGACCTATCAGGCGGTGTCCGGGGCAGGTCACGCCGGCGTCACCGAGCTCGAGGACCAGGTGCGCAAGATCGGTGACCGTGCCGGTGACCTGGCCTGGGGAGAGGGCGTCGAGCAGCCTCTACCGGCCACCTTCGTGGCCCCTGTCGCCTACAACGTCATTCCCTTCGCGGGCAACCTGGTTGACACCGAGACGGACGAGGAGCACAAGTTCAGGCGGGAGAGCCGCAAGATACTCGGCCTCGCCGATCTGGCGGTGTCCTGCACGTGCGTCCGGGTGCCTGTCTTCACCGGTCACTCACTGAGCCTGAACCTCGAGTTCGAGCGTCCCCTCGCCGTCGAACGGGCCCGTGAGGTGCTTTCCTCCACGCCCGCGGTGACCCTCACCGACGTGCCCACCCCGCTGATGGCGGCCGGCCAGGACGACACGTTCGTCGGCCGCATCAGGCGCGACCCCGGTGCCGAGCACGGGCTGGCCCTGTGGGTGTCGGGTGACAACCTGCGCAAGGGCGCGGCGCTCAACGCGGTGCAGATCGCCGAAGCACTCAGCTGAGCGACCAGGCGCTCGGGCGATGAGACCAAGCAGCGAGACCGAGGACGCGCCGTCTTCGGAGGCGGCGGTCGAGGAAGATGGTGGCTCGCGACTGCGCGGTGGGGTGGCGTCCGGCGTCCGCTGGGGGACGTTCGATCGCACGGTGCAGACGGTCCTCCGCGTGGCCACGACCGTCCTTCTCGCCCGCTTGGTGGCGCCCGAGGATTTCGGCCTCATAGCCATCGCGCTCGTGGTGGTGAACCTCGCGGCCCTGGTCTCCGGGCTGGGTCTCGGGCCGGCACTCGTCCAGCGGACGGACCTTCGCCCGGAGCACGTCGGGGTGGCCTTCACCCTGAGCGCCGGCTTCGGGCTGCTGCTGGCCGTCGTGACGGCCCTGAGCGCCTTTCCTGCCGCCGCCTTCTTCGACGAGCCCTCGTTGCGCCGTGTCCTGCCGGTACTTGCAGTGATCTTCGTCTTCAAGGGAGTCGAGCTGACACCCAATGACATGCTCACCCGGGAGATGCGGTTCCGTGGTTACTACGTCACGTCCACCATCGCCGTCACGGTGGCGAGCGCCGTCGGAGTGATCCTCGCCGTTGCCGGTTGGGGGATCTGGGCTCTGGTCTCCCTGTCCGTCGTCGAGGCCGCCCTCGCTTCGATCCTCGCTTGGGTGGTCGCCATTCGGGCGGGCGTGTGGTCGCCGTCCGTCTCCATGGACCGCGCCGCCCTGCGCGACCTACTTCCCTACAGCTCCTACGTGACCGTGAGCCTGCTCGTGGGATACGGCCAGACCAACGCCGACAACCTGATCATCGGCAAGATCCTCGGCGCCCGGCCGCTCGGGTACTACAGCCTGGCGTACCGGGCCTTCCTCCTCCCCCTCCAGCGGTTCGGAGAGGTGATCAGTGACTCGGTCTTCCCCGCCCTATCGGCGGTGAAGGACGATCTGCCGCGCCTGCGGGCGGGTTTCCTCCGTTCGACCCAGTACGTGGCCCTGGTGTTCTTCCCGCTGACCGTCGGCATGGCGATCACTGCTCCACAGGCGATCCCGGTGGCCTTCGGACGCCAGTGGGTCCCCGCCGTACACACGCTTCAGGTACTGGCACTGACCGGACCGCTGATCAGCATCAGCCGGCTCAAGGGTCCCCTTCTGATGGCCATCGGCCGGCCCAGCTGGGACCTCTGGCTCAACGCCTTCAGCTTCGCCCTGTTCCTCCCGGCCTTCCTCATCGGGGTCGAGCACGGCATCCTGGGCGTCGCCATCAGTTATGCGTTGGCCAGTGCCGTCGAGGCCCCCGTGATCATGTACGTCGTCAGCCGGGGAATCCGGACCCGGCTCGGCGCCGTCCTCCGCCCACTGGTGCCGGTGGCGTCGGCTACGGGAGTGATGGCCGCCGGTACCGCCGGCGTGGGAGCGCTCATGGAAGGCTCGCTGGCTCAGCCGCTGCAGCTGGTGGGGATGGTCCTCACCGGCGCTGCCCTATATCTTCTTTCCTTGCGGGTGTTCGCCCGTGAACTGCTGGCCGGGATGGTTCGAGATCTATTCCGGCGGGGACAGTAGGGGCCCGGATGACGAACGAGACGCCGACGAGCGACGGCATGCCCGGGGGTTCGGGCTCCCCGGGACCCTCGGTTCCTCCGGGGGATCAGGCCGAAGAGCACATGCTGTCCGAGCTGGAACTCCTATGGGAGGACATGCACAAGGAGCTCGGCGCCGAGCGGGAGCGGCTCACCGCGGAGCTCCACGACCGCATCGAAGCCGAGAGAGGAGCGCTCCTCGCAGACGCTCGCAAGGACTCGCTGGCCATGCGGGAGGGGCTCCTCGCCGAGCTGCGAGAGGAGGTCGCCGCCGAGCAGAGCCGGTTGGAGGAGGTGGCCGCCGAGAGGAGGCGCCGGCTCTCGGAGGTGGAGCTGGAGCGCGAGAGGCTCCTGGCCGAGGCCACACAGGAGGCCACCGCCGAGGCCCAACGGTTGGACGAGGCCACGGCCGCACTGAGCCGCAGGCTGGACGACATGGGCCAGGAGCTGGCCCTACGTCGAACGCAGCTCGAGGACGCCTCGATCGAGCGGGAGCAGGCCCTGGCCCGCCTGCAGGTCGAGGTCGCCGACCAGCGGGAGCGGCTGCTCTCGGACGTGTTGGCCGAGGCCGCCACGGAGCGCAGACGGCTCATGCGGGACATCGAAGATGACGCCTCGGTCGAGCAGGCCCGTCTGGCCGAGGCCGCCGAGCAGAAGAGGACCGAGCTGGAGCGCGTCGACGCGGAGCTGGCCGAGCGCAACAGCCAGCTGAAGAACGCCGAGGCGGAGCGGGAGCAGGCCCTGGCCCGGCTGCGCGAGGAGGTTGCCGACCGGCGTGAGCAGCTCCTGTCCGACGTGGTGGACGAAGCTGCCGCCGAGCGAGAGCAACTGCTGCTCGAGGTCCGGGAGGAAGCGACGGCCGAGCAGTCCCGCTTGGCCGGCATGATCGATCTGAAGAGGGCGGAGCTGGACCAGCTCGACCAGGACGTAGCGGAACGCCGGAGGCAGCTCCAGGACGAGCAACGTCGCGTGGACGACGCGGTGGCCGCCTCCAACCTCCGGTTGGAGGAGCTGGGCGAGGAGGCGGGACGGCGTAACCTCGAGTTGGAGAAGTCGTCCCTGGAACAGCAGGAGCGGCTCCGTGAGCTTCGGGACGAGGTCGCCGCCGAAAAGGGACGGCTCGACGAGGTCGCCGACGAACGCGCCCGGGCCCAGGAGCAACGGGAACGAGAGCTCGCTCGCCACGAACGGGAGATGGAGGAGCACCGCCAGCTGGTCGCCGAGAGGAAGGAGGAGCTCCTGGAGCAGGTCCACTACGAGGTGGCCGCCGAGCGCGAGCTTCTCCTGCGGGCCACGGAGACGGAGGCCGAGCAGACCAGGTTGGCCAGGATCGAGGAGACCCGTAGCCACGTGCGGGGACTGGTGCAGGAGGCAGCCGACGACGTTGCCAAGATGCGGGCCCAGAGCGACGCGGAGCTGGCCGAAGCTCGCAGCGAGGTCGAGCAAGCTCGTAACGCCCTTCGCTCCGAGCGCATGCTTCTCCGCCAGCAGCTCACTCATCTCCTCGAGCACGCACGCCGCCTGGAGATGGGCTCGGAGGGTCCCGGACTCGGTGCCGGTGACCGTAGCCAGGATCCTTTGGAGATCTCACCGGTCAGCCCGGAAGGGAACGAGGGGCCCGGGCGGATCGAGCAGTTGACGACGGGAGGGCCACCGAAGCTGATCGGACGGCTCCTTCCGCCCACGGCCGGCCCGCCGAACGGGGCTGGAGGCGGCGTGGTCGACGAGGCGGCCGAGATGGACATGGCGGACCAGACGGAGCTGCCCGGAGAGCCCGTCGACCCGGATGGGGCCGACCAGGTCTCCGAAGCCGAGGCCTGAGCCGGACCGCCTCAGCGGCTGTTCGGGCTCTCCGACGTATCGCTCTGGCGTGCACATCCTCTGCGTCTCCGACACCTATCCCTGGCCCGCCACGGACGGTTATCGCCAGCGCCTGTCACAGCTGCTGCGCGGCCTGGGGGAGGCGGGCGAGGTCGATCTGTTCGCGGTGGAGAGCAGTCGGGACGACGTGGCAGGGCCGACGCAGGCACCGTGCGCATCTCGAGCCTTCGTCAGCTCCAGACCCGCTTTTCGGCGCGACGCCCGCAAGGTGCTCCGATGGCTGGTGAGCCCTCTTCCCCGAGCCGTGCTCTGGCACGAATGGGAGGCCGCCCGTCGGGACCTGCGGGCATGGGCCAAGCCGTCCTACGACCTGATCTGGTACAGCCACCTGGACTGTTACCTGGCGCTGGCAAATACGGTGTCCGGGACGGAGATCGTCGACCTCGACAACCTGGAGGACGAGAAGCTGCGGACCCTGCGCCGGGTCCGCCGATCCGGGCGAGCGGGCCGCCCCTCCGTGGACGCACTGGTCGGGCAGGGGTTCGACCTGGTGGACGAGTGGCGTTGGTCACGGCGGCAGCGAGCGGCCGCAGCCTCGGCCAGCCGGGTCGTGGTGTGCTCCGAGCTGGACCGGCGAAGGCTCGCTTCGCCCAACACCACGATCGTGCCGAACGGCTACGAGCGGGAGGGGCCGCCCCTGGGAAGCGGGCGGACATCGCCCTCGGGGCCTGTGCTCACCATGGTGGGCCTCATGACCTACCCCCCGAACGTCGACGCCGCCGAGCACTTCGCCCGTGACGTCCTCCCGATCGTGCGCCGCCAGGAGCCGACTGCCGAGTTCCGCGTCGTGGGACGAGGAAGCCTCGACGGGAGCCCGCTTGCATCCCTGCCCGGAGTGGTGGTGCGGGGCCAGGTGGAGGACATCGGCGACGAGCTGGCCCGAACCGATGTCGCCGTGGTCCCGATCCGCTTCGGAGGGGGCACCAGGATCAAGGTGCTCGAGGCCTTCGCTCACCGGATCCCGGTGGTAGCCAGCAGGACCGGAGCGGAGGGAATCGACGCCACCGACGGCGAGCACCTGCTGGTGTGCGACGACGGCGACGCCGAGGCCATGGCCCGCGGGTGCCTCCGGCTCGTGCAGGACGAAGCCTTCCGCCGCCGGCTCGTCTACGCCGCAGAGGCGCGGTACCAGGAGCAGTATCGCTGGGAGGTGATCCGCCCGGAGGTGACCGAATTGGCCCGTGCGGTGGCAGGCGGACAGAGCGTCAGGACGAGGTACGCATGAGGTCGCGGCGGGCGCCGGCGAAGAGGGCCGGAGCCGACAAGCGGATGGCGACTAGGTAGACGGCTGCACCGGACCCGACCATGAGAGCCAGGGTCGCAGCATCGGGCGTGGACTCGGGAACGAGGTGTCGGACCGCAGTGGCCGCCAACGCCATGACAGCCGTCGCCATTACGAGGGGGACGAACGGACCGAGCTGGGACGCCATATCGGTCTGGAGGATCCTCGCCCGCACCACGAAGAGGAGGGGAAGGGTGCCGTACCCGCTGACCAGCAGGCCCACGGCGACGCCTTCGACCCCGAATTGCACACCGACCAGGAAGGCCGGTAGGTAGAGCGCCAGCTCGACCAACGCCAGGCGCAGGCCCAGCCGTGGCTTTCCCACCCCTTCGTAGAGGGTGTTGTCGAGGCTGGTGACGCTGATGAAGGGGCCGGCGAGGGCGAGGAGCTGAACGACGGGCACCGCCGGTCGCCACTGTTCGCCGAAGACCACCGGTACAACCAGGGGCGCGGTCACCGAGAGGCCGATGGTCACCGGGAAGCAAACGAGCGCCACATAGCGGTTGGCCCGGACGAATCCGGTCCTCAGGCGTGCCAAGTCGTGCTGCACGGCAGCGAAGGCAGGGAACGCCGTGGAGCCGATCACCTTGGCGACCTTGGCGATCGGCATGAGCATGGTGCGGTAGGCGAGGGCGTAGTAGCCGAGAGCCGTCGGCCCGAGCACCTTGCCCACGATGAGGTTGTCACCGTTGCTCTGCCCGTAGGCGATCAGCCGCGCCCCGGTGACGTTGGCTCCGTAACCGATGAGGTCCCGGAAGGCAGCAGCATCCCTCGAAAGCGCTGGGCGCCAAACCCCGGCACGGAGCGCGAACGTCCACGCCAGAGCGCTGGCGACGACGGCCTCGGTGATGGCCATCCACACCAGGGCCCACACGCCGTGCCCCAGCACGGCGAGGACGACACCAACGACGGCCCCGACGACGGCTGCGATCGTCGACGAGAGATAGAACTCCCGGAAGCGGAAGTCGCGGACCAGCATGTCGTTGGGCGTGCGTTCCAGACCCGATGCCAGGAACACGATGGTCATGGCCAGCAGGAGAGGTACCAGGCGGTGCTGGCCGAACAGGTGGCTTACCGGCTGGGCCGCGGCGGCCGTGAGCCCGGCGAGCACGAGGCCGGTCATGGCGCTGGCGGTGAAGGCCACCGCCGTGTGCTCGGGGCGCAGGTCGGTCCTCTGCACGAGGGCCTCGCCCAGCCCGAGCCCGGTCAGGACCGACAACAGGTTGACGACGACCCACACCATGCCCATCAGGCCAACGTCGCGTGGCGAGATCAGACGAGCGAGGGTCACCATCACGCCGAGACGGACGACGGCTTGGACCACCTGGTCGAATCCGCCCCAGCGGACACCCCTGGCGACGCGCGACCGCAGTGACGGCGCCACTTCTGCGTCGCCGGACGCCACCGTCGGGCGTCCCTCCGTCATCGTCGGGGCAGTCCCGCGTCCCCGACGGTAAGGAACCGGCCCTCCCGCTCCTTCCGTAGCCGGCCGGCCATGGCCGCCGGTGCTGCGGCTGACAGCAGCGCCTTCAAGCGGGTCCGTCCCGGTTGGGCTGCCGACGTGACCAAGCGGATCGCCAGCCGGCGTACGTCCGCACGTCCCTCGATCAGAGCCTCCTTGAGGTCTTCGCGGGCCAAGCGGGCTTGCTCGGCCCGCAGCGACCGTCTCACCACGGCCGCTTCTCCCGGTTCGAGATCGGTCCGGGAGGCTGCCTTGGTCAGCGTCATCACCCGTCCCCGCGACATCGCCGCCCGCTTGGCGCTCATGCTCGAGTCGTGCATCCGGTACTCGGCCAGAGGTTCGAGGACGGCCCCCGCCTTGGAACCCTCGAAGATCATCCGGATCCACAGGTCCCAGTCGGTCGTGTAGGGGATGGCCGGGTCGTAACCGCCGACGGCGAGGAACCGCTCGCGACGCACGGCAGCCAGGCCCAGGATGAAGTTGCGACGGAGGATCGCCTTTCGCTGGTCGGCAACCTCGAAGGTGTGCCCGCCGTGATAGCAGCGGCCGAGGACCTCCTCCCCTGCGGTGAGCAATGCGTCGGTGGTGAGCACGTCGAGGTCCGGCCGGGCCGCGGCCAGGCGCCCCATGGCGTCCAGGCGTCCGGGCAGGAAGACGTCGTCGGCATCGAGGACGGCAACGAAGTCTCCTCGCGCCGCCTGGGCAGCGGCGTTCTTCGCCGCCGCCTCGCCGCCGTGATCTATGCGGATCAGGCGGACGTCTTCCCCGAACGGTCGCAGGGCGCCGGCCAGGTCGTCGGTCGAGCCGTCGTCGCACACGACGACTTCGAGCGGCGGTGGCTCCTGTTCGAGGGCCGAACGCAAGGCATGGTGGATGAAGCCGGCGGCCTGCCAGGCGGCGACGATGACGGAGAACGTCGGTACCGGCCCGGGGCGTACGCCACCGTCGGGTGGGGGCACGGAAACGTTGTCCATCGCAAGCAGGGTACGTGGGCTGGCGCGCCCTGCAAGCCCGCTGAGGATGCTCCTAGTGCAGTCCGGGCTGCACTAGGCGGCAACCCACTTCCGCAGCTCGTGCTCGAGCTGATCGGCGGTCCAGTCGTAGACCATGTAGCGGGGAAGGCGGAACCGGTCCGAGAAGCGGCCCACGAGTCCCTTTGTGTTGACCATGGCTCGCGAGAATCCAGCCTTGCGCAGGGCCCTGACCGTCTGACGGGTCAAGGAGGTGGCCGTCCCGTAGGGGTAGGCGAACGTCCGCACGGGCCGCCCGGTCGTCTGCTCCAACGCCTGCTGCGCTCCGCGCACCTCCTCGTTCTCCTCGTCGGCGCCGACGGCGCTCATCATGGTGTGGGTCATCCCGTGGCACGCCACCTCGAACAAGCCGTCCTCGGCGAGCTTGCGAACCTCTTCGCGGGTGAGGAGCCGGTGGGCGTCACAGGAGCTCGAAGGCGGAGGACCGACCTGAGCGGCGACCGAGGTCATCGACGTCGCGATGTCTGCTGCCGGCAGCACGCGAAGGCGGCGGTTGAGCGCCTTGAGGGCTCGGCCACGCCCCTCACGGGTACGGATGTCGATGGTCAGCGAACGGCCCCCGACCTCTACGACGAGCGTGTCCGGGAATGTCCTGGACCCGTCGTCGTCGAGTAGCTGGTGCTCGAGCCGGTCCCACCAGAACTCGCGAGGTTCGCCCAGGATGCGGGCCACGACCGAGAACGTCGCCGGCATGCCGACGCCCCTCAGGATGGGCGCGGCGACGTGCCAGTTGTCGGCATAACCGTCGTCGAAGGTGACCGCCACACGCAGGCCCCTTCCTCGGGCGGTGATGTCGGCCAGTGGCACGACCTCGGCCAAGGTCGCCAACCGCTCGACCTGCTCGGCGAACCGTTGGGGGCGGACGCACTGCATGAGAGGGTCGCGTCCGGCGGCCACCCGGTGATAGGTGAGGATGAGCGACGCGGACGGGAGGACGCTCACTGCTGAGGCTTCCTGGCCGTCACGCAAGCCAGGATGGCATGGTTCGGGTCCACCAGCTCCAACTCGTCCTCGCGGAGTTCTTCGGCGGCCACACCGTGGAGGAAGGCGGTGGCGGCCAGCAGGTTGCCGAAGGTCACCACCTCCAGTTCACCGGGGGGATCACAGGCCTGCTCCAGCAGGTGCCTGAGTCCGCTCGGGAGCCACCGCCACCGGTCGGCGTCGCCGGCATGGGAATCCACCCGGGAGACGGAGGGAACGGTCACGATGAGGGCGCCGCCGGGCACCAGGCTGTGCCAGAGGTTGGCGATGGCCTCACGGGGGTCGTCGACGAACTGGAGCGTCTGGGGCAGGATGGCGCAGTCGAAGCTCTCCCGGGGAAGGGAGCCCGCCTCGGCGAGGTCGGCGACGATGGTGGCCTCGTCGTTCCTCGGGTCTATGTCGACCAGGTCCACGGAGACCACGCCGTGACCGAAGCGATCGGTGTACGCAGGATCTCGGACCTCCAGCACGCGGCCGCGGATCACCGGCGACACCGACCGGAAGTAGCGCTCCAGGTAGAAGCGGTCGACAGGTGTCCCCCGCTCGGCACCCCACCGCTTGCCGACCGGCTGCATGCGCCGCAGCGTCCCCCAGCGGACGGGTCTCAGGGCACGGCGTAGCCGGCGGCTGGAGAAGGGTGCCCCGAGCACGCGGTGGGCGAGCTCTTTGGCGGGTTCGGGCAGGCCGCGTGCCGTCCGAACCACACGCTTCTTCACGGACGCCACGCTCACCGTCCGTCGACGGCGTAGGCGACCCGCAGAGCGTCCAGCAGCTGCGGCGTGGTGACCCGCGCGTCGAATCGCTCCAGCACCCGGGCCCGCCCCGACTCCCCCATTCGCACGCGGAGGTCGTCGTCGCCCAGAAGGGTCCGCACCGCCTCGGCGAAACCTCGATCGTCCCCCGGTTCGACGAGCACGCCCGTCCTGGCGTCCTCCACGATCTCGGGAACGGCGGCCTGGCGCAGAGCAACGACGGGGACCGCCATGGCCATGGCCTCGATGATCGAGTAGCCGAACGGGTCCATCGGGCTGGGGAAGGCGTACACAGCGGAGTCCGCCAACAACTCGAACACACGCCCGTCACCTGGCCGCACGTCACCCACCACCTCCACCCCAGGCTCGTGCGGCACGGGTTCGGGGGTGACCAGAGTCAGCGTGCTGACGTCGCGCAGGTACCGGCGCCACAGGTCCAGCAGCCACCAGCCACCCTTTCGCTCCATGGACCTCCCGACGAAGGTGATGCGAGGCGTGCCTTGTCTGGCGGATACTGCCGGCCGCGGTGGAACGCCGATGCCGAAGGGGATCACCCGAATGCGCTCCTCCTCCACCCCGTAGTCGTCGGCCAGGGAGGAGGCGGCCCACTGCGAATGAGCGACCACGAAGGTTGCGGCGCGGTACACCCGCCCCTCCAGTGGCTTGGTGGCGGCGATCGTCAGGGGCGTGAACCGGGTGGGATAGCGCTGGGGCAGCCGGTAGCCGTTCTGCTCGTTGGTGGCGTCGAGGGACACCACGGTGGGCTGGCGTGCCATGTGGCCGACGCTCAGCAGGCCCACGTTGTGGGTGTACAGGTGCAGAACGTCCACTGGCTCGCTGAGGCCCGCCAGGTGCCGGCGGACCACGGCGCTGCGCGCCAGCTGGTCCCGCAGCGGATGGAAGTCGAGGTCCAAGCGGGCCAGGCCCGGAACGGGAGCAGCCAGGAGCTTGCGTGCCAAGCGGGCGGGAGGAACCTCGAAGAGGCTGGCGTCGACGTCCGGGTGGGCCCGGAGGGCTCGGTGCAAATGCAGGTGGAGGGTGGCGTGGCCGCCGACGTTCTCGCTGACGAAGTGGACCCGCACACCGCGACGGTATTCGGGGCCGGTTGTGGCCGCTACCCTCGCCTCCGGTGCGGATCCTGTTCGTGTCGAGCCTCTGGCCGCCCGTAGTCAGGGGCGGAGCGGAGACGTACGCCGGCAGGTTGGCCGCCGAGCTTCGTACCGCCGGCCACCGGACGGGTGCTTTCACCCTCGGCGTCGGCGGTCCCGACGTGGTGGGACGGTCCCCGGCGTGGCCCTACCGGTTGCACGAATCGGAGACGCAGCCCCCGTGGAAGCGAGCGGCCTTCCACGGGCGCGATCAGTTCGATCCGGTGGCTTCCTACCGACTACGGCAGGCAATCGATCGCTTCCGCCCCGACGTGGTGCACTCCCACTCCGTGGCGGGTCTGTCGGCCGCGGCCCTGACCACCCCATCGGCGCGGGGAGTGCCTCATGTCCACACGCTCCACGACTACTGGCTGCTGTGCCAGCGGACCAGCCTGGTCAGCCGGGACGGGGCGGCGTGCGAGGTCCGCTGCTCGGGGTGCCGGGTGGTCTCTGGCCTGCGCCGGGCGATGACCGTGCGCCACTTCCCCCCGGTCCTGATCGCCGTCTCCGAGGCCGTCGCCGACGAGCACCGTCGGGCGGGAGTTCCGGAGCAGCGGCTGAGGGTCATCCACAATCCGGTCGAGCCCGCACGAGCGACGGCCGGTGCCGGCCGGGAGCGGCGTCGGCCCGGCCCCACCCGGCTGGGATTCCTGGGCCAGCTCGTCGCCATCAAGGGCCTGTCGCTGCTGCTCGAGGCATTGCGCTCCCTCGAAGATGTGGAGCTGCTGGTGGCCGGTGACGGCCCTCTCCTCCCCGAGGTGGAGGCGACTCCGAGGACGCGGGCCCTCGGCTGGTTGGACGACGACGGCAGGGAGCGCTTCTTCGACGAGGTCGACTGCCTCGTGGTGCCCTCGGCCTGGAAGGACCCGGCCCCGCTCGTGGTCAACGAGGCGCGCAGCCGCGGCCTGCCGGTGATCGCCGCCCGTATCGGTGGCCTTCCGGAGCTGGTTCCCGACACGTGCCGGCCCCTCCTGTTCGAGCCCCACGACGCCTCCGACCTGGTGGCCAAGATCCGGATGTTCGCGGCCGCTCCCGACCGGTTCGCACCCGGCGCCGAGCCCGCTGTGGCCGGCTGGGCGGAGCACTTGGCGCAGATCGTCGAGGCCTACGCGGACGCCGGTGCCGCCCCGGGGAGCCCGTGAGCCAACCAGGGCTGGTCGCCGTCAATGCCCGGTTCGTGACCCAGGACCTGACCGGAGTCCAGCGCTACGCCCACGAGCTGGTGAGCCGCCTGGCGAGCACCGACGGGATCCGGGTGCTTCTCCTGGCGCCTCCGGACAGAGTCGTCGAGCTGGCTCCCGGGGAGGAGACCCCTCTGCAGCCCGACGAGCGTTGGTGGGGCATGGGTGGGCACCGCTGGGAGCAGACCACTCTCCGTTCACTGTTCGGCGGTAGCGGGGCGCCGGTCCTGCTCAGCCCGGCCGGGTGGGGACCCCTGACCGTCCGGGGGCAGCTGCCGGTGATTCACGACATTCATCCCATCCTCCACCCCCAGTTCTTCGCCCCTAACTACGCCCGCTGGTCCAAGTTCGCCACGCCGCTGCTGGTACACGTGGCCCGGCGGGTGGTGGCGACGTGTGGCAGGGTTCGTGACCAGCTCGTCGAGCACCTGAGGGTCGACCCCGCCCGCATCGACCTCGTGTCCCCCGCCGTCGGCCCGCCGTTCACCGAGCGTCCCCTGGACGACGTCGATACCCGTCCGGGCAATTACTGCCTCTTCGTAGGCGGGGACAAGACGCAGAAGAACCTGACCTTCCTGACCGCCTTCTGGCCCGAAGTCCACCGAGAGCTCGGCCTGGAGCTGTGGGTCACCGAGCGCGCCGTTCCCAGCCGGATAATGACCGACGTGGGCAAGGTACCCGGGGTGGTCCGCCTGCGCGACCCGTCCGACGAGGAGCTCCTGGAGGCCTACGCCGGAGCCCTGTGCCTGCTGTGGCCCAGCATCGCCGAGGGCTACGGGATCCCGCTCCTGGAGGCCATGGCGGTGGGCACTCCCTTCATCTCGGCTGACGTCGGTGCCGCTCGGGAGCTGGCGCTCACAGCCGAGCAGGTGCTCCCCCTCGAACCGGAGCCGTGGATCGACCGGCTGCGCCAATGGCGGTCCGGCGACCTGGGCGAGCTTCGGCGTCGGAGCGCGGAGCAGGCTCGCCTCGCCACGTGGGAGCGCAGCGCCGACGCCCTGCGGTCGGCCCTCCGTCCGTTTCTCTGAGCCGGGGTCCCGCCGGGTCTCAGCGGACCAGCGTGACCTCAGCCTCCTGGGCGGAGCGGTAATAGGACCGCAGGTTCGGGGGAGCGGTGCGGTTGACCACCACACCGAGGAGGTTGACGCCGGACTGCCGGAGGTTCTCCGTGACCCGGCGTATGTGCCGGCGCCGGACTCGCCGCGAGTCGACCACCAAGATGACGGCGTCGCAGCGGAGGCCGATGGCGACGGCATCGGTGAAAGGCCCGGTGGGCGGCGTGTCGATGATCACGGTCTCCGCCCACGACAAGGACTCCAGGAAGGCTCTGAACTCGTTGCTGACCAGCACCCGGGCGGGGTCCGAGGTGGGGCCGCCCGCCGGAAGCACCTGCAGAGACGGCACGTCAGCCACGGGACGAGCGCTGACGTCGTTGCCGGCCAGCATCTCCTTGAGGCCCGGGGACCGCGTGGTGCCGAGGCGCTCGTGCACCGCCGGTCGGCGCAGGTCCCCGTCGACGAGCACCACCGGGACGTCGAGGCGCCCGATGCTCTTGGCCAGGTTGACCGCCACGAAGGTCTTACCCACCCCGCTCTCGCCTCCCACCACGGCCACGGATCGAAGGCGTTCGGGCTGCATGAACATGAGGTTGGTCCTCAGCGAGTTGAACGCTTCGAGCATCTGCTCGTCGTCGCCCTGAGGGACCTCGGCGAGCACCGGCAGACCGATCTCGTCACTGATGGCGGTGGCCACGTCCTCCTCCCCGAAGCGGTCCCCGAGACGTACCAGCAGCACGGCCAGCTCGCTGTTCAGGATCAGGGCCACCAGGAAGGCCAGCATGGCATCCCGCTTCGGGCGAGGGGAGAGGGGCCCGCCGCCGGTATGGGCCGGAGCGACGACCGCCAGTCGATCCACCGGCCGCAGGCGCGTCTCGGCCGCGTTCTGCACCAGGGCCTGGTACTGGAGCCGCAGGGTCTCGCGGCGCGGGTCGGTTGCGCCCAGCTCGTTGAGCCGACTCTCCAACTCGGCGATCTGTGCCTGGACGGGCTGGAGAAGGGCGCTGGTCTGCTGGCTTTGGCGGGTGGCGACCGTGTCGACGAGTGCCTGGCCCAGTACGTCGGCCAGCTGGGTCGCAGCCGCCGCCGTCGGACCAGTGGTCGAGATGTCGATGTAGCCGGCTCGCTCCGATGAGGCCTCGACGCGTTGCTCGACGGTGGGTACGTCGAGAGGCGGCTGCATGGCGGCTCCCGCCCGGGCCAGGACCGGGCGGGTGGTGGCCAGCTCGGCGTAGCTCTTGCTGGTGAAGAGGGCATCCTCCTCGGTGACGGTGTCCCCTTGCTGGCCTCGGCTGGAGACGACGTCGATCAGGGAGCTAGCCCCCCAGGTCTTGGGTTGGGTCGTCCGCCACCCGAACACCAGAAGGGCAACCGTCAGCGAGGCGCCGAGGATGATCCATTTCCGCTGGTAGATGAGTCGGAGGTGTTCAGTGAGATCCATCAGTGGAGATCCATTGGCCTTTTCGGTGCCCCTACCCGGACAGCTTGGCCCGTTCAGGGGGCCTCCGCCATGGTACGGGAGTGCTCACCGCTGGCGACGCGTCACCGGCGTGGCGGTCTCAGCCGGCGAGGGCCTCCTGGTAGACGGCAGCCGTGGACTCCACCATGGATCGCATGGAGTAGCGCTTGCGCACCCGCTCGTGGGCGGCGCGGCCCAATGCCATCCTGCGGTCGGGTGAGCGAACCAGCTCGTCGAGGGCCCGGACCAGGGAGGCGACGTCGTTGGCGGGCACGATCACGCCCGCGTCTCCCAGGACCTCGGCCACGTCGCCTACGTCAGTGGCCACGCACGGGAGCCCGGACATCATGCCTTCGAGGAGAGCGAAGGGAAGCCCTTCCCAACGCGACGGCAGGCAGAAGATGTCGACCGCGGCGAGGAAGGCGGCGGTGTCTTCCACGAAGCCCATGAAGCGCACGGGCAGTCCCTCGGCCAAGCGCTCCAAACGGCCCAGCTCCACGCCCTCGCCGGCGACCACCACTTCTACGCTCCGCCCCATCAGAACAAGCTCGGCGACCGCTTGAAGCAGGAGGTCGAACCCCTTCTGCCCTGTCAGCCGGCCCATTGCGCCCACACGCACCGTGGCGGTCCTGTGCGCCCTGTCGATCATGTCCGCCGCCGGGATGCCGTTGGCGACCGTCTTCACCCTCGACTTCGGTACGCCGAGGCCGTCGTGCAGATGGGTGGCGATCTCGGAGGACACGGCGATGACTCCCCGGACCCGGCGGAAGGCGGCGCCCAGCACCACCCCCTGCAGTCCGGGGAGGAGCGCGGTGGCGGTGTGGACAGTGGCGACTGCGGGTCGGCCGAGGAGGTGAGCGGCACCGAGGGCGTAGCGATGGTTGGCGGCGTCGGCCATGTTCACGTGCACCAGTTGGGGTCCTATGGAACGCAGGGCCCGAACGAGCTGTAGCTGGCCGGGGAGATCGAACTTGGTGCTCACCCTGGGCACGAGCACCAGCTCCGCGCCACGATCCCTGGTGGCCTCCTCGAGCTGGCGGGGGACGGGTCTGGTGGCGAGCAGCGTGCACAGGTAGGTGTCGGGCAGGTGTTCGAGCAGGTGGGAGACGTACACCTCTGCGCCCCCGTACGACCGAGCGTCGACGGTGAGCAGGAGTCGGGTGGTTCGAGGCACCGGGGCAGCACCAGCTCCAAGCGATGTCGGTCCGCTGGCGGCGGCCTGGTCTGGACAGCCGAGCGGTCGTTGGGTGCCCGTCACAGGTGCACCTCCGGGGGCGGAGGCAAAGGCGGTGAGCAGGGAACGGTCCCGTACTTCTCCGCGTCGCGATGGGACTTGAGCCATTCGACGAGCCTCGGGCCCAGCACGCTGGCTGCTACCAGTCGCCAGGCCTGGACCTCTGTGAGCACTCCGCGGTCCACCTCGGCAAGCTGGAGGAACGCTCGAACGGTCGGTACGAGCTCCCGCTGGGGGACCGTGGTGTTCCGCATGAGCTGCACGAGCTCTCGTCGCAGCCCCGAGTCCACACTTCGGCGCAGGCCGGCCACGTCGTCGAGCCTTCCGCCGTGGAGCTCGAGGAAGCGCCGTTTCAGCTCCTTCACGCCGGTGAGGGTGGCGACGCTGTGGTTGTAGCTGTCACCTGCGGACTCGTCGAAGGTGGCCGAATGGCTGGCGGCGTGGACCCGGAAATCGGCCAGGGGGCGTCTGAGGAAGGCGACGTCCCAGTCAAGGGCGATTCGTAGCCACATGCCGAAGTCGATGGCCGGGAACTCCTCTTGCACGTAGAGCTCGGGGTGGATGGCGGACGCTCGCATCAAAGCTGTGGAGGGGCAGACCCGGCAGGACCAGTACATCGACTGCCGGATGAACTCCGAGCCCGTCTCCACCGTGTCCGCGGTCAGTCCGTAAGTCCAATCGACGCCTCTGCTGAGGGGGTGGCCGGCGGGTCCGATCACGTCGAAGGCGCTGTGGACGAAGCCCACCCTGGGATGGGTGTCGAGCACCTCGACGGCGGACGCCAGGTGATCCTCGTGGAGCAGGTCGTCGTCGGGGAGTATGAGGGCGTAATCCGTGTCCACCGTGCGGAGGCAGGAGTTGTGGTTCTCCAAGAGGCCCACGTTGTGGTTGTGGCGCCGGTAGCTGAGCCGGTCGTCGGAGAAGGACTGCACGACTTCGGTGGTGTCGTCTGTGGACGCGTTGTCCGACACCACGAGGCGGAAGTCTGCGTAGGTCTGGGACAGGACCGTCTCCATGGTCCGCCGCAGCCACTGCGCCCGGTTGTAGGTGGGCACGAAGACGGTGACCCGCGGCGAACCGGCAGGTGCAGAGCTCATGGCGCGTCAGCGGGCGACAGGTGGACGCCCCGCCGCTCCGGCCACCCACGGGTGACGGGCAGGGTGATCGCCTCGCGGTACGAGCACGTGAGATTGAGGCCGGTCCTGTCGAGGATCTCACCTGCTCCCCCCATCATCTCAAGGGTGCCACGCGGGATCGGGCCGTCGTTCACGAAGACCACATTCCCCACCTCGTGGCAGCGGTCGACGGATCGGATGAACGACGCCAGGGCGAGGCACTTGGTGTAGGAGGACGGCCGAGGCTTGGTGTTCTCCCTTCCCGACGACCGGTAGACGAGGTGGATGGCCATGACGCCTGGCTCACGTCGAGGCAGCCGCGACGCCGGTGCCCTCGGATCGCTAGCGAGCATGGTTCTCTACCGCCTCCCTGTAAGCGGCCTCGCGGCGCCGGGCCACCACACCGTAGTCGAG
>JADDQT010000361.1 GCA_016781225.1 Actinomycetota bacterium | reverse complement strand
CGATCAGGGCCAGCTCGGCGGCTTCGGTCCGGCTCAGTGGCTGGGCCAGGGCCACGGCCAGGGTGACGGCCACCCCGACGGCAGCGGCCACGAGCAGCACCAGCCGGCTCATGGGCGAGAGGGTGGTGTGTGGGGCTCACCAGCCAGGTGAGCTCTCACGGCTCGAAGCGGTACCCGACGCCCCAGACGGTGTGTACGTAGCCGGGCTGGGACGGGTCGGCCTCGATCTTCTCCCTGAGGCGCCGCACGTGGACGGTGACCGTGGAGTTGTCCCCGTAGGTGTAACCCCACACGTGATCGAGCAGCTCGACCCTGGTGAAGGTGCGCCGAGGATGGCGCATCAGGAAGGCAAGCAGGTCGAACTCCCGCACGGTGAGCGACACGAGGTCTCCGTCCAGTCGGACCTCGTGAGCGGTGAGGTCCATCTCCAGGCCACCGGCGCGCAGCTCCATGAGCTGGCCTTCGATCGGCTGGGCCCGGGCCCGGCGCAGCACGGCCTTGATCCGAGCGGTGAGCTCCCGCGGGGAGAAGGGCTTGGGCAGGTAGTCGTCGGCCCCGAGCTCCAAACCGGCCACCCGGTTCCCCTCCTCGCCGAGCGCCGTCAGCATGATGATCGGCACCGGTGCCATGGCTCGCAGCTTGCGGCAGACCTCCAGCCCTCCGATCGTCGGCAGCATCAGGTCGAGGACCACCAGGTCGGGCAACAGCATCTCCGCCCGCTCGAGGGCGGCACCGCCGTCGCCCACCGCCTCCACGGCGAAGCCCTCACGCTCGAGGTACCGGGAGAGCACCTCTGCGACGGTGGCGTCGTCGTCCACGACCAGGACACGGGGAGGTTGCCCCGGCGACGAGGACTGGACCGGGGTGGGCGGCATCTGGACGAGAGTAGGGACAGGGGCCACCGGCTCCGGTGCGGTCGACGACAGTTCTTCGGATCGTAAGCCACCGTCGAAGCCTCCGGTGCCCCTCTGCTGTGTACGTTCCGGGCGTGCCCGACGTCGTGCTTCCCGTGCTCGACGAGGCCGAGGCCCTTCCGTGGGTCCTGCGCCGCATGCCGGCCGGGTACCGCCCCATCGTGGTCGACAACGGCTCGAGCGACGGTTCGGCCGCGGTGGCCGAACGGCTGGGGGCCCAGGTGGTGGCCGAGCCCCGCCGCGGCTTCGGGGCCGCCTGCCATGCCGGCCTCGCGGCTGCCACTGACGCCGTGGTCTGCTTCATGGACTGTGACGGCTCCCTCGACCCTTCGGAGCTTCCCCGCGTCGTGGAACCGGTGACCGCCGGGCGGGCCGACCTGGCGCTCGGGGAGCGCCGTCCCCAGCGCGGGGCCTGGCCCCTTCACGCCCGGCTGGCCAACCGCTTCCTGGCCCTGGAGCTGCGACGCCGCACCGGCCTCGAGCTGCACGACCTCGGCCCCATGCGGGCGGCGAACAGGACCGCCCTGTTGGAGCTCGGCATAGTCGATCGGCGTTCCGGATGGCCGTTGGAGATGGTGCTGAGGGCGGCCCGAGCCGGTTGGCGGGTGGTCGACGTTCCCGTGGCCTACCGGGCTCGCGCCGGCCGTTCCAAGGTGACCGGCACGGTGCGAGGCACCGTGACGGCGGCGCGGGACATGGCGGCACTGCTGCGGTGACACACGGTCCAGACCGCCAGTCCTGCCGGCTCCTCGTCATGGCCAAGGCACCGGTCCCCGGCCGGGTGAAGACCCGCCTCTGCCCGCCGTGCAGTCCCTCCGAGGCCGCCCTCATCGCGCGGGCCGCCCTCGAGGACACACTGGCCACGGCGCGGGACGCCTTCCGCGGCCACGTGGTGGTCATGCTCGACGGCGAGTCCGGTTCGTGGCTGGCGCCCGACGTGTTGGTGATGGGGCAGCGAGAGGGCGATCTGGC
>JADDQT010000360.1 GCA_016781225.1 Actinomycetota bacterium | reverse complement strand
CGGTCGGACATGTCCTCGATGACGGCGACGGCGCCCAGCGTCCGCCGGCCGTCGTCCAGGGGCCGCGCCGAGACGGAGATCGTGCGCTGCGGCGGCCCCAGCAGCTCGATGGTGCAGGATCGGCGGTCTCCACCCACGCCTCCCCGCAGCAGCTCGTTGACGGTTTCCTCGGTCTCGCCGTCCCCAGCGTCCATCTGGCACAGGTCCGTGGCCGCCTGGTTGCGGTAGACGATGCACGACCGCTCGTCGCAGATCACCACGCCCTGGGACATCTCCTCGAGGGTCTGGGTCATGCGGTCCGTGGCGGCCTCGGCCTCGCTAACCCTCAGCACGGCCGACTCCGCCAGCCGCTCCAGCCGGCCCATGCCGTCCTCCCCGTCGCTCTCGTAGGAGGCGCCGGGGAGGTCGAGACGGGCCAGCACCACGTTCAGGCGGCGGGACATGGCCCGGCGACGGCGAACCGACAGCAGGAGAGCTGCCAGGATCGTCACAAACAACAGGCCGGCGGCCCCCAGTGCTGCCAGTGGGGCGAGTACGGGGACGTCCAACACGTTTCCCACTGTACGGGTGGCCTCCCCCGCACCGGTGGACCCTCGCCGCCCACCGGACGGGACCGGCGGTCTGTACTAGGGCTGTCCCAGCTCCTCTTCGTCGGGGACGCCCAAGTTCCACTCGAGCACCAGGTTCTCCCGTTCCGCGTCGCGCGCCACCCGCTCACGGTTGCGGCGGAACTGCGGGTCGTGGGGAGGAAGGAGCACGAGCCGGGCGAGCGCCCGCTGCCGGAACTCCTCGATGAGGGACCGCTCGCCGAACTCGGACTGCAGGTCCCAGTGAGGCGCCACGGGGCCGAGGTACACGATCCTCACGTGACCTCTGGGAGGCTGCTGTGAGAGCTGTTCGGACGGGATCGACATGGAGACTCCTGGGGGCGGCAACCTGCCGTGGGGAACGAGGAGCCTAACCTCCACCGGTCGGCCGGGCCGCGAGGGTGACCGTGGCCTTGCGGTCCTCGTCACCCCGCTTCCACTGGACCTCCACCCGAGTCCCGGGGGCCAGCGCCCGCACGGCTGCCTGGAGGTCGGCACTGGTGGTGATCTCCTTGTCGCCGACCTTGGTGACGATGTCGAAGCGCTGTAGCCCGGCGGCCGCAGCCGGCGAGCCAACAGTGACGTCGTCGATGAGAGCCCCCTCTTCGACGGTGACGCCGAGCCGCGCCCTGATCTCGGGTGTGAGGGTGACCGTGCTCACGCCGAGAAAGCCCTGCGGAGCGCCTGCTTCGTTCGTGCGCAGGCGGTCGAGCATCGGCTTCACGCTGTCGATGGCGATGGCGAAGCCGATGTTCTGGGCGATCGTCCTTCCGGTGCTGGCGATCACGGCGGTGTTGATGCCGATGACCTCGCCCTCGGCGTTCACCAGTGGCCCCCCCGAGTTGCCCGGGTTGATGGCGGCGTCGGTCTGGATCAGGCCGGAGAGCTGCTGGCCGCCGTCCCCCAGTGAGCGGTCGAGGGCGGACACGATCCCCTGGGTGACGGTGGGCCCGCCGGGCAGGGCGAGGGCGTTGCCGATGGCCACCACCGAGTCGCCGACCTTCAGGCGTGCCGACGACCCCAGGCTGACCGGCCTCCCCTCGAGACCCTTGGTGTCCCGCAGCTTGATGATGGCGATGTCGGACGAGGAGTCCACCCCGAGGAGGTCGGCGTCGCGAGCTGCGGTCTCCCGGTCCAGCGTGACCTTGATCGAGGTGGCGCCGCTGACCACGTGGGCATTGGTGAGTATCTCGCCACCCGGCGTAAGGATGACCCCCGTCCCCGCCCCCCGTGTAGGAGTGGGATCGAGGTCGAACGGACCGCCGCCACCCTGGAATGCCTGCGTTCGGATCGACACCACCCCGGGCTGCACCTTGGCCAAGATCTGCTGGATGTCCTGGGGCCGGACGATCACGCTGCTGTTGCTGGCGGGGGCGGACGGCGCCCGGGCTCCGTCGTCGCCG
>JADDQT010000359.1 GCA_016781225.1 Actinomycetota bacterium | reverse complement strand
AGCTCGCAGCCGATGCACTTCTCCATGCCGTCCTCGTAGCGGCTCAGCACGTGGCGGCCGTGGAAGCGGACCGGCTTGGCCCGCTTCACGTCCGGGTACGACGTGGTGACGGCAGGCTCGAAGATGGTCTTGAACGTCACCTTGAAACCGTCCAGGTACCCCATCAGGTCATCTGCCGGAATCTCGGAGGAGCGGGGGCCTCCTCCTCGGTGGCCTCGTGGCTCACCTGCGTCGCGCGCCACAGCAGCACAGCCATCACCACCCCGCCCACGGCGACGGCGATGCCCCACTCGAGGTCCACGAGAAGGGCGGCCTGCACGAGCAGCCAGATGAGCGAGAGGGGGATGAGCTTCTTCCACCCCAGGTCCATCAGCTGGTCGTATCGGAAGCGGGGAAGCGTGGCACGGAGCCAGATGAACACGCACAGCATGGCGAAGACCTTGAGCAGGAACCAGAAGACGGGGAGGATGGCGCCGAGGAGTCCGCTGTCGGGACCGGGCCCGCTGGGACCGCCCAGGAACAGGGTGACCATGATCGCCGAGATGGTGATGGTGTTCATGAACTCGGCGAGGAAGAAGAGGGCGAAGCGCAGCGCCGAGTACTCGGTGTGGAACCCTCCCACCAGCTCCTGCTCGGCCTCCACCAGGTCGAACGGCGGGCGGTTGGACTCGGCCGTCCCGGCGATGAAGAAGACCACGAAGGGGATGACTCCGAGGCGCAGCACGTTCCAGCCCGGCAGTACGCCGAACAAGCCCTCACCGGACTGGCTGGCGACGATGTCGCTCGTCAGCAGCGAGCCCGTGACCAGCACGACGGCCACGGTGGACAGCCCGAGGGCGGCCTCGTAGGAGACCATCTGCGCCGATCCCCGCACCGCGCCCAACAGCGGGTATTTCGAGCCCGAAGACCAGCCGGCCAGCATGACCCCGTAGACGGCGATGGACGACATGGCCAGCAGGAACAGGATGCCCACGGGCGGATCGGCCAGCTGAAGGCGCGTCTGGCGCCCGGCGATGGTGACGGTGCCGCCGATGGGCACGATGGCGAAGGAGAGGAAGGCCGGCACCGTTGCCAGGTAGGGCGCCAGCCGGTAGACGCGCCGGTCTGCGTTGGTGGGGAGGAGGTCCTCCTTGAAGAAGAGCTTTATGCCGTCGGCGAGCGTCTGCAGCACGCCGAAGGGCCCGGCCCGGGCCGGGCCTATGCGGTCCTGCATGTCGGCGACGAGCTTGCGTTCGAACCAGATGAGCAGCAGGACCGACACCAGCATGGCGCCGAACACCACCACCGTCTTCCCGATCACGATGAGCACGACGGTGAGATCCACGCCTTCGGCGAAGAGCGGGTCGCCGGCGGCGAGCATGGGAATCACGCAGCCACCTCGGTCATGGCGTCTCCACACGCACCTCGACCACGGGCCTGCCCACCTCGATCAGCTCGCCGGCGCCGGCACCGATGGCGTTGAACGGGATGGAGATCGAGCCCCGGGGCACGCCGACGTCGGCCACGGCCTCCATCACCAACGTGGCCCGCCTCGACCGAACGCGGAGCCGGGAGCCCGTCCCTCCTATCAGTCGCTCGAGGTCATGGGGGTTGACCCGCGCCGTGGCGGCGGGGGCGAGGTGCGCCAGCGACGGAGAGCTCTGGACCAGCGTGGCCTTGCCGTAGAGCGTGCGCCGTGAGACGAGGCGCAGGGAGTACGCGTCCAGGGGGGGCGGTGAGAAGTCCGCCGGTGTCGAGAAGGCCAGAAGCGGGGGTCGGGGCCCTCCATCGTCACGACCGCCCGAGCCGAGCCCCTCGGGATGGGCCGCCGCCACCTCGGTGGCCGGGACACCCTGCGCAGCCGTCTCCAGCAGCCCGGGCGTGCCCATGGGATCGATGACGACCGGCTCCTCGGTGGCCGCAGTCTCCCTGCTCCCGGTCCCGGTGTCGGCCGCACCGGTCCCGCTGGGCGGCGCGTCCGACCCTTGGCCACCCGCCATCGGTGCCACCACGCCG
>JADDQT010000358.1:256-2016 GCA_016781225.1 Actinomycetota bacterium | reverse complement strand
CTCCGGGTGTGCCCGTTGCCGGCCGCGGGTACGCCCGCCTCGAGACCTCGTGCTGCAGGGAGCAACGCGCGCGCGACCGGTGAGGGCACCTGGTCGAGCGCGTCGATGGCGGCTTCGACGGCGTCGGGCCAGGCAGCCACATGGCGGCGGCGCGCCTCCTCCCGTTCGGAGGCGGGTGCATATTGACGGTCGTAGCACGACAGGTCGAGGTTGCCCAGGTGGGGTAGGGGGTTGCGCCTGTGCTCGTCGACAACGCCGTATGCCGTCCGCAGCCCTGCCTCGGCGGCCGACAGGTGGGCCTCGTCGTGCCTGTCCAGCTCGGGTGGCCCCTCACCGAGCCTGGCCAGCGCCGCCGCGACCCCGGCCGGGGAAAGGTCTTGGACGACGCCGTCGAAGCGCTCGTGCATTCCGGCCCACTCACGCATGCTGGAGACCTCGAGCTGACATACGGCACTCAGGCGCGGGTTCACGGAGGGGGCAGGCTAAACAACTCGACACCAGCCGACAACACCGATGACGAAGGTCACTCTTCGCCGATTCGCGGTGCACGAGCGGCTACGAAGAGTCGAATATGTTCGCAACTGCGACGAGGGGTGGTGATACGGTCCGAGAGGACCGAGAGCCGGGCCGCTGACCACGATCGAGGAACGGTGGAGCAGCTCCACTTCGTCGGCTTTACCAACGACAACGAAGCGCTCATGCTGAGTCGTCGCGACGATGCGACGTCAGGCGAGTACTTCGTAGCCATCGACGAGTACCTGTTGGCCGCCATCGAGCAGTTCGACGGTGAAGGCGAGGAGGCCGAAGTTCCCAAGGAGGACGCGCGCGCCTCGTCGCTCGCCCTCCCGCGCGGGTCTCTTCCCGCTCCGGCCCCGATGTACCCCAAGCCGTCGAGTGAGCTGAGCCCGCGCGAGATCCAGTCGAGACTTCGTTCCGGAAGCTCCATCTCCGACGTGGCCGAAGAGGCCGGCGTGGACGAGGAGTGGATCATTCGCTTTGCGGCCCCCATCCTCGCCGAGCAGGCCAGGGTGGTGGAGCAGGCGCAACGGCTCACCTTCACCAAGCCCCGGGTCGGTCCGTCGGCGCAGCCGCTGCGGGCTTCGGTGCGTTGGAACCTCGCCGATCAGGGCGCGCTGCGCGACGACGAGGTGTTCGACGCCGGCTGGAGCGCGTACAACCTCCAGAGCGCCAGGTGGGTCGTTCGCCTCAGCTTCGTCGCCAAGCGCCGGCGGAAGATGGCCGAGTGGGAGGTGGACCTGCGTGACGGAGCGCTCCTCGCGCGCAACCGGGTGGCCACCGACCTCGGCTACGTCGCGCCGGGCCGGAAACGCAAGCGCGACCCCGAGCTCTCGACCCCTGCGCCGGTGGGACGAGCGAAGAGGGCCGGCGCCAAGAAGGGGGCCAGGGTCACCAAGGCGGCGAAGAAGAAGGCGGCACCTACGAGGGTTCCCAGTACCGCGGTGAGGAAGGTGGCGAGGAAGAGCCCGGCCACCAAGGTCGTCAAGGCCACTTCGAGGAAGGCCACCTCCACGAAGGCCATCGCCACGAAGGTGAGCCCGCGGAAGGTGGCTCCTCAGAAGGTGACTCCGAAGAAGGCCATGGCGCGAAAGGCGACGGCAAGGAAGGCGACCACGAAGAAGGCCACGGCCCGGAAGGCGCCGTCCAAAGGGCCACCGGCCCCTGTAACCGCCTCCGGTCGGGCGAGCTTTCCTGCCAGCAGGCCCTTCCCGATCAGCAGCTCAGACAGGGTGGTCGCTACT
>JADDQT010000358.1:0-189 GCA_016781225.1 Actinomycetota bacterium | reverse complement strand
AGACCGGTCAGGGCAACGACCTGAGGCTGCAGCTCGACTACGCGACCAAGGAGCCGGGTGCCTACCCGATCCTGCTGGTCACGTACGAGATCGTCTGCTCGAAGGGCCTGCCCGGCGACAAGACCGAGCTGCTGAAGGGCTTCCTCGGCTACTTCGCGTCGCAGGAGGGCCAGGCCGGACTCGCAGAGA
>JADDQT010000113.1:2222-6692 GCA_016781225.1 Actinomycetota bacterium | reverse complement strand
CTCGTCCAGAAGGCCCCGGTCGTCGTCGTCGACGTCGTCCTGGCGGGCTTCGAACATGCGGGCGGCCTCCTCGAGCTCCAGCCCCACGTCCTGCTCGGCTTCGAGCTTGACCGTGGCCTTGTGCCGCCAGGTGGCGTAGGCGTCGGTCCAAGCTTCCACGGCGAACTCGTGCCGCCCCACGCTGGTGGGTTGGATGACACCCTCCCACCGGTCGTTTCCCAGCTCCCTCAGGGGGGCCTCCACCCACTTGGCGTCCGGTCCCGACCAGCGAACCCGGGCCGCGAGCACGTCGTGGCCGTCCTTGTAGATGTCCGCCGAGACTCGCACCGCCTCACCGACCACCGCCTTGGCCGGGTGCCGCCTAGGGGTGCTGGGGCGGATGTCGTCGAGGACGATGCGCCCCAGTTGCTCGACCATCCCACCCTGACTACCACAAGGCGCTCACCACAGGTCGGCCTGGTTGGTCTTCGACGGCGACGTCGGAAGGTCGAGGATGCGCCAGCAGTACCAGGCAGCCACCGTGCGATACGGGCGGTAAGGCTCGCCCAGGCGCACCAGGTGGGCGGGGGTGGGAGGGGCCGCGAGCCCCTGGATGCGGACGTAGCCGGTGCGCACGCCGAGGTCACCCGCCGGCCATACGTCGGGCCGGTTGAGCTGGAAGATCAGGAACATCTCCGCCGTCCACCTCCCGATGCCCCGCACGGCGGAGAGACGGGTGACGATCTGCTCGTCGTCCATCCGCGACAGCCGATCGAGGCGGAGGCTGCCGCTCTGCACGTGGGATGCCAGGTCCTTGATGCTGGCCGCCTTGGCGGCAGACAGGCCGGCCGTCCGCAAGTCGTCGACGGGCGTGGCCAGCACGGCGCCGGGCGTGGGCCGGCCGCCGTAGAGAGCCACGAAACGGGCATGGATGGCTGCGGCGGCCGGTCCGGCCAGCTGCTGGTAGAGGATCGACCTGGCCAGCGCAGCGAAGGCACCACCCGGATGCCGGCGCCGGGTGAGGGTGCAGTGCCCAACGGCCTCGACCGCAGCGGCCATGGAAGGGTCCCGCTCGGAAACGACGGCCATGGCCGTCGACCAACGGTCGGCGGTTCCCGGGCACATGGTGCGTCCATTGAAGCGCCTCGGCGGCGTCCTCGAAGCGCCTCGACGGCGGTCATGGAAGCGCCTGCATCGCGGTCGTCGCCGGAGTCGAGCCCGACGCTCGTGACCGCTAGCGTTCGGCGCCATGCAGGCACTGCGCACCTTCACCGTGCGATACAAGCTGCCCGAGCCGCTGGCGCCTCTGGAGGAGCTGGCCACCAACCTCCGCTGGTCGTGGGACCGCCGGACTCGCGCGTTGTTCGAGCGCGTCGATCCCGAGGCGTGGGACGCCAGCCATGGAGACCCGCGCGGCCTCTTCGCCCTCACGTCCCTCGGACGCCTGGAGGCCCTGGCCAGGGACCCCGACTTCCTCGCCGAGCTCGCCGAGGTCCACGACCAGCTCCGCCGCTACTGTGACCAGCCTCGCTGGTTCCAGCAACGACCGGACACCAAGGTGCGGTCGATCGCCTACTTCTCGCCGGAGTTCGGGCTCAGCGAGGCTCTGCCCCAGTACTCGGGTGGTCTGGGCGCCCTGGCCGGTGACCACCTGAAGGCGGCCAGCGACCTCGGCCTGCCCCTCACCGGCGTCGGTCTCCTGTACCGCCAGGGCTACTTCCGCCAGAGCCTCGACAGCGAGGGGTGGCAGGTGGAGCGCTACCCCACCCTCGACCCTCATGCCATGGCCCTGCGCCGCGTCGAGGAGTCTCGGGTCCAGGTGGACCTGGCGGGGCGGACGCTCACGGCTCACGTGTGGCGGGTCGACGTGGGCAGGGTGCGCTTGCTCATGCTGGACTCCGACGTCGAGGAGAACGACCCCGAGATGCGCCTGATCACCGACCGCCTGTACGGCGGAGGGGTCGAGCACCGGCTCCGCCAGGAGATCCTCCTCGGCATCGGTGGCGTGAGGGCCCTCGACGCAGTGGGCGAGGAAGGGCAGATCTTCCACACGAACGAGGGCCACGCCGGGTTCCTGGGCCTCGAACGCATCCGGCGCCTCATCACCGAGGAGGCAATGACCCTGCCCGAAGCAGTGGAAGCAGTTCGGGCCGGCACCATATTCACCACCCACACGCCGGTGCCGGCGGGCATCGACCGCTTTCCCAGGGAGCTGATGGAGCGCTACTTCACCTCGCTCGCCGAAGAGTGCGGCGTAGCCTTCGACGACCTCATGGCACTGGGCCACCTGCCCGGCGAAGCGGTGGACGCCCCGTTCAACATGGCCGTCATGGGCCTCCGCCTGGCCGGTGCGTCCAACGGCGTGTCCAAGCTCCACGGCGAGGTGAGCCGGGCCATGTACAGCCCGCTCTGGCCCGCGCTCGACGTGGAGGAGGTTCCCATCACGTCGGTGACCAACGGGGTGCACGCCCCGAGCTGGGTGGCGCCGGAGATGGACGACCTGCTCTCTGCCTACGTCTCGCCGGCGTGGCCCGATGCCGACGCCTCCGCTTGGGCCGGGCTGAAGCAGGCGACCGCCGAAGAGCTGATGGCGGTGCGCGACCAGGGCCGTGGCCGGATGGTCGGGGACATACGACGGCGCCTTCGCGCCGGGGAGCTGGCCCGGGGGGTCACCCCGTCGGATGCGGCGTGGGCGGACGACGTGCTCGACCCCGCGGTGCTCACCATCGGCTTCGCTCGCCGGTTCGCCTCCTACAAGCGAGCGACCCTCCTGCTATCGCAGCCCGATCGACTGGAGTCCCTCCTACTCTCGGACGAGCGGCCGGTCCAGCTCGTCTTCGCCGGCAAGGCCCACCCGGCCGACGACCTGGGCAAGGAGATGATCCGCCAGGTCGTTCAGTTCTCCCGGCGTCCCCGGGTGCGCCATCGCATCGTCTTCGTGGACGACTACGACATCGCCGTGGCCCGCAGCCTCTACCAGGGCTGCGACGTGTGGCTCAACAACCCCCGCCGTCCGCTGGAGGCGTGCGGTACCAGCGGCGAGAAGGCGGCGCTCAACGGCGCCCTCAACTGCTCCATCCTCGACGGCTGGTGGGCCGAGATGTTCGACGGCGAGAACGGGTGGGCCGTCTCCTCCGCCGAGGGCTCCGAGGATCTGGGCCGGCGGGACGAGAGCGAGGCCAACAGCCTGTACGACGTCCTGGAGCGCCACGTGGCCCCTCTCTTCTACAGCCGTAGGGACGGGACCGACCCGTGGGCCGATCGGGTCCGGGCCTCACTGATGTCCCTCGGGCCCCAGGTCGTGGCCGGCCGCATGGTGCACGACTACGTGGAGCTCTTGTACGAGCCCATGGCTCGGCGCGAGGTGGCCATGACGGCGTCCGGATACGACCTGGCCAGGAAGCTCAGCGAATGGAAGCAGCGGGTGCGCGCCGCCTGGCCCCAGGTGGCGGTCAGTCTGGTTGACGCCGATCCCGGACCAGCAGATCTGGGTGCCGAACGCAACGTGGAGGTCTTGGTGAACCTCGGTTCCCTCAGCCCGGGGGACGTGGTCGTGGAGCTCGTCCACGGGCCGCTCGGCGCCGACGGTGCGATGGCATCCTCCGTCGTAGTCATGGAGCCGCAACCGGTGAGCCCGGGCGAGCAGCCTGGTATCCACCGCTACGCCGGCCGCTTCGTGTGCGAGCGCGCCGGGCACTACGGCTACGCCGCCCGTTTGGTCCCCACCCATCCCGGCCTCATCCACCGGGCCGAGACGGGCCTGGTGGCCTGGGCCTGAGCCCTGACGTGCAGCCAAGGGCCCGCCCTCTGAGGTACCCTCCGCCCATGGCACTGACTGGCAGACGTCTACGGGAACTGCGGAACGAAGAGCTGCGGGCACTACCGCTCGATCGGCTCTCGGGCCCTGGCCCGGACTTGGTCGAGCGGGACCGGCGCATGGCGTCCGGCGTGCCCTGGGCACTGCTCGCGGCGTGGGTGGCGTTCATCGCCCTCGCGGTTGCCATCGAGCCGGCACCCACCAGGCCCGAGGCGGCGCAGCCGTTGTGGTCCGGACTGTGGGGAATCGCCATGATGGGCGCCCTGGTGGCCACCGGCGTAGGCCTGGCCCGCCGGGAGCGCTCGGGCTTCGTGGCATCGGCGGTAGCCGGTGGCGTCGCCCTGTTCGGTGCAGTGATGTGTCCCGTCTCCAGCCATCACGCCGTTGGCGCCTGGTGGTTCGTCCAGATGGCCGGATTCGCCGCGCTGGGAGCGCTCAGCCTGGCCGCCCTCCGACGCTCCCGTAGCCAGCCGTAGCCGACGCCGGCCGGGGCTCAGTACTCCGGCTGGTCCACCACGTCGAAGTCGATGCCCTTGGCTCGGACCTCGTTCAACCCGGGTACGCGGTCCCGCAGGATGCGCTCGATGCCGGCCTTGAGGGTCATGGTGGACATCGGGCAGCCACCGCAGGCGCCGAGCAGCTCGATGTCCACGACACCGCCCTCCTCGTCCAGC
>JADDQT010000113.1:0-2204 GCA_016781225.1 Actinomycetota bacterium | reverse complement strand
ATGTCGCCACCATCGGACTGGAGTGCGGGACGGATGGCGTCGATCGCCTCGAGGAGCTGGGCTTGCATGGCACCAATCTACAACCCCCCTGCGGCGGGCCCGATTCCCACCGTGAGCGGGCGCCGTCAGCGGATGAGCTCTATGTCGGCCCCCAGAGCCGAGAGCTTCCCCGCCAGGTCGTCGTAGCCCCGCTCGACGTGGGCGGCGTCGCTCACCACCGTCTCCCCCTCGGCCACCAGGCCGGCGAGCACCAGGGCCGCGCCGGCCCGTAGGTCCGGGGCTCGCACCGGGGCCCCTGAGAGCCGTTCGACGCCACGGATCACGGCGTGATGGCCCTGGATGCGAACGTCGGCGCCCATGCGCACTAGCTCGTTCACGTAACGGAACCGGTTGGCCCCGTACAGGTTCTCGGTGACGATGCCCACCCCGTCGGCCACCGACAGCATGGCGACCAGCAGGGGCTTGTAATCCGTGGCGATGCCCGGGTAGGGCAGGGTGGACACGTCCGTCGACCGCATCCGGTCCGGGGCCGAGGCCCAGATGCCGCCACCGGTGGGCGAGGTGCGCACGCCCATCTCCCCCAACTTGAGCATGAGCATGTCCATGTGGTCGGGACGGGCCGCTTCCAGGGTGAGCTCCCCGCCGGCCAGGCCGACAGCGGCGAGGAAGGTGGCTGCCTCCACCCGGTCGGGGATCACCTCGTGCTCGACAGGGATCAACTCCTCCACGCCCTCGACCTCGATGGTGGACGTGCCGGCCCCTACTATGCGCGCCCCCATGCGGGTGAGGAAGGCGGCGAGGTCGGCGACCTCCGGCTCACGGGCTGCGTTCTCGATGATCGTGACGCCCTTGGCCCGCACCGCGGCCATGAGCAGCGTGTCGGTTGCGGTGTGGCTCGGCACCTCCAAGAGGGCACGGGAACCGAGGAGCTGGTCTGCCCTGCCGTCGATGACACCGTGGTGGAGCTCGAAGCTGGCCCCTAGCTGTGCCAGCCCACCGAGGTGGTCGTCCACGGGGCGAGACCCGAAGTCGTCGCCTCCGGGCATGGGGACCCGAGCCCGACCGGTGGCCGCGAGCAGGGGGCCGAGGACGACGACGGACGCCCGCATGCGCTCGACCAGCTCGTACGGCGCCTCGGGGGTGATGTCGGGCGGGCGGCGAATCATGAGCTCGTGAGGACCCCGTGTGACCTCCAAGCCCATGGCCGCCAGCAGGTCGCACATGGTCTCGACGTCGGCGATGGCGGGCACGTTGCGCAGGACGTGCTCCCCCTCGGCGAGGAGCGTGGCCGCCATCAGCTTGAGGACGGAGTTCTTGGCGCCTGACACTCGCACGGTGCCTTGGAGTGCAGGCCCAGGACGCACCACGAAACGCATTCACCGCAGCCTACGGCTTGGCCCCGTTCGCCCCCGGGGCAGGCACGACGCTCGGGCGCCCTCGGCACATCGCGCCGGACGGGCAAACTGTGTCGCTTGAAGGTCGTCACGGAGGAGTCGGTCGACTCCGATGCTCTGGGGCTGATCCTTATTCCCCGGGACGGCCTGGTGCTCGAGCGAGGCGGTGGTCCTTCGGCCGCCGGAGCAGCCGTGTTCGAGGCCGAGAACGGGCCCTTCGGGCCTTACCGGCGGATCGTGGAGATCGAGGACACCGACGACGGGATGCACCGCGTCCGCCAGGTGGTGGAGTACCGGGCGGACGTGCCTTTCTTCGGCCGGCTCCTCGACCTCCTGGCCCGCCGCAGCATGGGCAGCCTCCTGCCCTCGCGGCCCCCCTGGTGGAGCCCGCCACAGCGCCTGGACGCCCAGGCAGCTCAGGCCCTCGCCGCCCTGAGCGTCATGTCGGTGGTTCTGGGCTACCTCGGGACCCTCCTCACCCAGACCATGACCTTCGCCGCTGCGGAGTTCGGCGCCCCCAAGTCCGCTCAGGGCGTCGCCCTCGCCATGGTGCGCGCCGACGTGGTCATAGCCGTCGCCGTGGTGGCGTTGTCCGACCGGCGGGGACGCCACCGGACCCTCGTCGTGGCCAGTGCCCTGGGCTGTGCCGTCACGGCAACGGGGGCCCTGGCACCTTCGCTCTTCGTGCTGGCCGCGAGCCAGGTGGTGGCCCGAGGATTCGTGACCGCTGCCGTCGTGATCGTGGGCATCGTTGCCGCCGAGGAGATGCCGGCCGGCTCTCGAGCCTTCGCCGTCGGCCTCCTGGCCATG
>JADDQT010000112.1 GCA_016781225.1 Actinomycetota bacterium | reverse complement strand
GCCCATGACACGCACGATCGTGCGGTCCTCGTGCAGGGCGCGGTCGACGTCGGCGACGGGCGCGCCGGCGTCGAGCGTTCGGGCCGCTATGGCGAGGTGCACCGAGGCCGGGTCGGTGGAGTGCAGCGCGACGAGCGAGTCGGCCACGGCCTCGGGGGTCGAAGCCCGATGAGCCGGCGCCATCCTGTGCAGAGCTCCGATCGACGGCTTCGACACGACCCGACCCTAAGGTCCGGGAAACCTCGGGACTCCGCCACCGGCTGCCGTCGCCGCGATCCGAAAAATCACGATCCCTCTTGACCTCAACGAAGCCTGAGCTTCTACCGTGAGCGAAATGAAGCCGACCTTCACCTCCGAAGGACCAGCAGGCGTGACGGTGCTTGGCCTCGCAGCTCCTACGAACCGATGAGTTCGGTGTCACCGGGGCGTCTGACCATCGAGACGACCGTGAAGGAGAGTGGCCATGGGATTCGGCCCGGATAGCGTCCCAACGTGAGCGCAGTGGTGGCGCAGGGCCTGTCGAAGCGGTTCGGGGAGACCGAGGCCCTGGTGGGCGTCGACTTCGAGATCCAGAGAGGCAAGGTTCTCGGACTGCTCGGGCCCAACGGTGCAGGCAAGACCACCGCGGTCCGGATCCTCTGCACGCTGCTCGAGCCAGACGCCGGGCGCGCCCTCATAGACGGCATCGACGTGATCGCCGAGCCCCGCCGGGCCCGCGCCCGCATCGGCCTCACCGGCCAGTTCGCCGCCGTTGAGGAACGGCTCACCGGATTCGAGAACCTGCAGCACGTCGGCCGCCTCTTCCACCTCCGGACCTCCGAGGCCCGGCGGCGGGCCCGCGAGCTGCTCGAGCGCTTCGACCTCGAGGAGGTGGGCGACCGGGTGGCCAAGACCTACTCAGGAGGCATGCGGCGGCGGCTCGACATCGCCATGAGCCTCATCGGGCGCCCCTCGGTGTTGTTCCTCGACGAGCCCACGACAGGCCTCGACCCGCGCAGCCGCCTCGGCATGTGGGACGTCATCGAGGAGCTGGGCAGGGGCGGCACCACCACGCTGCTGACCACCCAGTACCTCGACGAGGCCGACCGCTTGGCCGACGAGATCGTGGTGATCGACCACGGGAAGGCCATCGCCCGGGGCACGGCCGACGATCTGAAGCGGCGGGTCGGCGGCGAGCTGGTGGAAGTCGTCCTCGCCGATCCCGCCGATGCCGGGCGGGTGATCGATCTCCTCGAGCATCGTGCGCTCGCCCGGGGCCAGGCCGTTCCCGGCACCAGCGTGGTCACCATCCCCGTCGAGGACCTCACCGGCATCGTCCCCGCCGTCGTGCGCGACCTCGATGCCGGCGGCATCAGAGTCCTCGACGTCGGTACCCGCCGTTCAACCCTGGACGACGTCTTCTTCGCCCTGACCGGCCGCCCGGCCGAGGACGGGCAGAGCGCAGGCGATTCGGAGGACGGACCCGGCTCGGAGGCAGCCCAGCTCGCCGCCTCTCACCAAGCACAGTTGGAGGCCCGCTCGTGACCGCCATCGAATCGCCCACTCGCCCTGCCGTCCGCCAGGAGACCCCGTCCGGGTTGGTCTGGTCCATCCGCGACTGCTGGACCGAGGCCAGCCGCCACCTGCGGGCCCTGCCTCGCAATCCCGAGGTGCTGGCCTTCTCCACCATCCAGCCCGTGATGTTCGTACTGCTGTTCGCGTACGTGTTCGGCGGTTCGATCAACGTCCCCGGCTACGACGACTACAACCAGTTCCTGATTCCCGGGATCTTCGCCCAGACCGTGCTCTTCGGCTCCACCTTCGCCGCCGTGGGCCTGGCCGAGGACCTGAGCAAGGGGATCGCCGATCGGTTGCGGTCGCTGCCGATGTTCGAGCCCGCGGTGCTGATCGGCCGGACCTTCGCCGACCTGATCCGAAACCTCATCACCTTCGTGGTCATGCTCGCCGTCGCCTTCGCCATCGGCTTCCGCTTCGAGGGCACGCTCGGCGAGGCACTGGCCGCCACCCTCCTGCTGCTCGCCTTCGCCTACGCCTTCACCTGGGTCAACGCGCTGCTCGGGGTTTCGGTGGGCTCGGTGGAGGCAGCCAACTCGGCCAGCTTCACCTGGATCTTCCCGCTCACCTTCGTGTCCTCGGCGTTCGTCGACCCGAGCAGCATGCCCTCCTGGTTGGAGCCCATAGCCCGCAACAACCCGTTCACCATCGCCACCAACGCGGTCCGCGCCCTCTACAACGGTCGTGCCGCCGGCTCCGACCTCTGGCTGGCTCTGGCGTGGGCCGTTGGCATCACCCTGGTCTTCGCCTTCCTCGCCTCACGAAAGTTCACGTCGTCCACCCGCTGAGAGGCAGGCGAGGCCGGGCTCAGTCATTCCGGGACGAGGTGCTCGGCCATCCACTCGACGGCGAACTCGACGACGTCGGCCGCTTCGATGAGCTCGCTGTCGGCTCTTCCGACCACACCGGCCGACGCTCTGCCCGTCGCCAGGTACTGGCGCAGGATCACGGCGAAGTAGTCCTCGCCCGGATGGTCGACGATCCCGTCTTCGTCGTCGAGGGTGTCGACCACGCGCAGCTCAGAACCCCGGCCGGTCGCCACCAGGCGGTGGCGACGGATGCGCCGCTTCGACGGGACCGGCGCCAGGTGCTCTGCGTAGTGGAGGACCGTGAGGGTGTCGAGGTCGGCGCCAAGACGGAGGACGCGCCCACCAGCCTGGACCAGCCGCTCCAACGGCGAACCGGCCCCGTAGTAGTCGTCCCAGGGCACGTTCTCGACAAGTCTCCGGGCGAGCGGACCGGAGGCTGCGAACCGACCCTCGGGATGGTCGCTGACCAACGTCGCCGGTCGTGTGCGGAACACCTCGGCCAGTACCCCGACGTCGGGGTCCGCCGGTGTCAGCAGGCAGTCGAACGGTTCTGCGTCTCGCAGCAGGTCGGGACGATCGGGTTCCGGCCGGTTGTTGACCCAGGCCCAGTCGTCTCGGGCTCCGAGGGTCATGAGCAGGGTCCCATCCCGACCGACTGCTGCCTGCAACGCGTCGATGACCCCGTCAGCACCACCTTCGACGGGCCCCACGGCGCGCAGCGAAGCGTGGACCATGAGCAGATCACCTGGAGCGACGCCGAGGCGGCGCAGGTCGGCAGTGAGGTGCTCGACGGACCACCGATCCGGATCCACGCTGCACAGTCTGGCTTGACCACCGTTGCCCACCGGTCGCCGCCGCAGACGCCCCTCATGCCCTAAGCGCAGACTGCCGATCTCCATGGGATCGCCGTGGGAACGTAGAGAAGGACGCGGCGAGGTGGGGGAGTGCTCCCACCAGCTCCTCGATCGACGGCGCCGGCTCCAGGCCGTCCTCGGCCAGGGATCGGGTGACGTCTTCGTCCTGGTTGTAACCGACACCGTCCTCGTCTCCGGCGGCCAGGTCCTTGGCCGGTGGCCATCCGGCTATGAAGCGGGCACTGGCGGCGACCGAGAAGGGCCAGCCGGGGCGATCCTGAACCAAAGAGAGGCGATGGTGCTCACCTCGGATGACCTGAGAGTGGCGTCGGGGATGGAGCCGGTGGAGCTGCTGATCGAGCTTCGGGTGTCCGGGTGACCACGAGCACGCCGAGCAGGGCGACGACGGCGGCGACGGCAGCGACCTGGGCGAGGAGCCTGACGGGCGGACCGAGCCGGTCCGTGGCCTCGTAGGCGAAGGCCACGACCACCCCGGTCACCAGGCCCCCGACGTGGCCGAGGTTGTCGATCCCGGGGATCACCACTCCCAGGAACAGGTTGAAGGCGATCAACATGACTATCTGGCTCGTGTCGAGCTGCCGGGCGCGGGCAAGCACGAAGAGGGCGCCGAAGAGCCCGAAGGTGGCCGTGGACGCGCCGAGGGCAAGCGCTCGTGGTGACCCGAACAGGTAGAAGAACACCGACCCGCCGAGGGCTGAGACCAGGTACAGAACGAGGAAGCGAACCCGTCCGAGGGCCGCCTCCACCTCCCGGCCCACGACGACGATGGCGAACATGTTCAATCCCAGGTGGAGCAGGCCGCCATGGAGGAAGGCGGCCGTGACCAGGCGGTAGTACTGCCCCGCGGCCACGTCGAGGGGAACGTTGGCGAAACGGAAGTCGATGCTGCGGTTGACCAGCTGAAGGACGAAGACGCCAAGGTTGACAGCCACGAGCGTGGCTGCCACGGGCCCGACTCCTGCCGACGCCAGCCGGCTTCCGGGTGCCTGCCAACGCATAGGCCGCACCTGGCGCATGGTTTGGCGGCCCTCGCTCAGGCACTCGGCGCAGTGGTGGCCGACCGGAGCCTGCGTCAGGCAGTCCGGGCACGCCGGGCGTCCGCAGCGCGTGCAGCTCCGCCCCGTCTCGCGCTCGTCGTGGCGGTAACAGCTCCGCGTCTCCATGCCCCGAATCATGCCGGACGACGGGCGCGAGTCGGTAGCGTCTCGGGGTGGCTGGCGAACTGGCACTGGGACCGGTCCTCGACGTCGTCGGCGCCGAGGTGCGTATGGGTACGTGCTCGTGGACCGATCCCACCCTGGTCAAGGAGACGGACTGGTACCCCAAGCGATCCATGTCGGCGGCGGACCGCCTGGCCTATTACGCGGCATCGTTCTCCGTGGTGGAGGCGGACAGCACCTACTACTTCCCACCTTCACCGGAGCTGGCGAGGAGCTGGGTAGAGCGCACCCCGGACGACTTCCGGATGAACGTGAAGGCCTACTCGCTGCTCACCCAGCATCCAACCCGTCCCGACTCCTTGTGGGAGGACCTTCGCCAGGAGGTGCTGCCGGAGTTCCTCGGGAAGCGGAACGTCTACGCCCACCACCTTCCTCCGGAGGCGGTCGACGAGGCATGGGAGCGCTTCGGCCATGCCGTGCGTCCTCTGTACGCCGGCGGACGACTCGGTGCCGTCCTGCTCCAGTACCCGCAGTGGTTCACCCCGAAGAAGGCCAACCGCTCGGAGCTCGAACGCATCCGGGACCGTCTGGGGGACCTCCCCGTCTGCGTGGAGTTCCGCTCTCCCTCGTGGCTCGGGAAGGACGACCGGGATCGCACGCTCGGCCTGCTGGCCGACCACGGCCTGGCCTTGGTGGTCGTGGACGCACCGCCGGCGTCGGGGCTGCCCGTGGTGGTGGCGGCCACCAGCTCCCTGGCGGTGGTGCGCTTCCACGGCCGGGCCGACGACAACTGGGACAAGCGCGGCATCACCGCCGCCGAGCGGTTCCGTTATCTCTACGGCGAGGAGGAGCTGCGCCAGTGGGTTCGCCGGGTGGAGCGGTTGGCCGAGGAAAGCCGGGAGATCCACCTGCTGATGAACAACTGCTACCAGGACTACGGCGTGCGCAACGCCGCCGACCTCGGCCGGCTGCTGGCCGAGGCAGGCGCCGGTGAGAGAACCTGAGGCAAGCTGAGCCGATGACCGCGCCCGGATCGAGCACGCCCCGGCTCCTCGGGGAGCTGGACGCGGTCTTCGAGGCCGAGCGTCTATTGGAGGTGAGCGAGGTGGTCGCCAAGCTGGCCGCCCGCCACCCCGACGCCGGGATCTCGAAGGTGATGAGCGCCCTCTTCGCCGTCCTCGTTGCCGAGGTGGGCGTCCGCCTCGACGAACCTCACAGCGTGCAGCGCAGGGATGCCAGCGTGGGCAGGCTGCTGGTGAGCCTCGAGCACCTTCCCGAGGGCCACGGGCCGCGACTGCTGGGCTGGAAGACCGACCACCTGGTGGCCCGTCTCCTGCGGGCCGCGTGGCGGGACCATTCCCACCTGGCGTGGAGCGCCTACCAGGAAGCCCTCGACTGACTCAGCGCTTGCGCCGGCGGCCGAGGGTGAATGCCAGAGCCGTCAGTCCCGCCGTCACTGCGCTGGCCCAGGGCCGACGCATGGTGATCTCGAGCTGCGCGCTGCGGCCGTGGGCTTCGTCGTCGAAGATGCCGTGGGCTTCGTGGTGGCCGTCGACTGGCGCCAACAGGTTGTCCGGCCGGCCAGCCGCAGGCGGCTCGTCCATCTGCTGGGCGTCGACGTTGGTCCGAGCGAGGTAGCGGTCGACCAGGCCGGGGGCGAGCTTGTTGGCCAGCACCGTAGCAACCGTCGAACCGCCCACGAAGACCTCCCGCCGGCGGTGGTCGACCGCCCACACGACGCCTCGGGCTGCCACCTCGGGCTGGTAGATGGGGGGGACCGGCCGGGGATGGCCCTCGAGGCGGGTGCGCACCCAGGAGAACTGGGGGGTGTTGACCCCGGGAAGGTGCACCGTCGTCACCCGGACGTTGCTCCCCTCGGCGGCCAGCTCGCAACGAAGGGAGTCCACGAAGCCCCTGATGGCGAACTTGGCGCCGCAATAACTCGCCTGGAGCGGGATGGCCCTGTAGGCCAGGGCCGAGCCCACCTGGATGATGGTGCCCCGGTCTCTCGGGCGCATCCGGCGCAGGGCGGCCAGGATGCCGCTGACGCTACCGAGGTAGGTGACGTCGGTGACGCGGCGCACCTCGTCGGCGGTCAACTCGTGCACAGGCGAGAACACCGAGACCATGGCCACGTTCACCCACACGTCGATGGGCCCCAGCCGTTCCTCCACCACATCGGCAGCCCGTTCCACGGCATCGGCGTCGGCCACGTCGGTGGGCAGCGCCAGTGCCCGAGCACCCCGCGCCTCCAGATCGGCCCGGGTCGCCTCCAGGCCCTCGATGCTGCGAGCGAGCAGCCCGACGGCCGCTCCTTGATCGGCGAAGGCCTGAG
>JADDQT010000111.1 GCA_016781225.1 Actinomycetota bacterium | reverse complement strand
TTCTCGGCGGCGGCATAGGCGAACTGCAGGAAGTCGGCCACGGCAGCAGTCTTACCGCGCATCACGGCCGGTGCCCCAGCCCTCGCCGCCGTGTTCGTCGCTTTGTAAGGGACCGCGGCCCAGGAGGCTACGAAGGCGTCAGGCGGTCGTAGGCGAGCGCCGTGGCCTCGGCCAGTACGAGCTTGTCCACCACGTCGACGACGAGGTCCTTTCCCGACCAGCGCCACGGAGGATCGTCGAGGCCCCAGGGCGGCCATCATCAGCACGTCGCTGGTCCACATGAGCCCGAACGCGGCGGCCACCGCGCTCTGCCAGCGCAGGCCGCCTCGCGCCACGAGGCTGTGGGTGGCGCCCCACCCGGCCCCGACGGCGAAGTGGGCCCCGTAGTTGCCCGAGCCGCTTAGGGTGGGCTCCGGAGCGAGCCGGCCCGTCCGGGGCTCGATCACCTACGACCGAGGAGAACCGGTGGACGACGCCTACGACCCGACCGCGTACGGCACCGAGATCGCCGACGAATACGACGAGCTCTACGACGACATGTTCGAGACGGACACCGCCGTCGCGTGCCTGACCGAGCTCGCTGCCGGTGGTCCCGTGCTCGAGCTCGGGATCGGTACCGGCCGCCTGGCCCTGCCGCTCGCCCGGACCGGCCTCGAGGTTCACGGGGTCGAGGCGTCCGAGGAGATGGTCGCCCTGCTCCGGGCCAAGCCCGGTGGAGCCGACATGCCCGTGGTCGTCGGCGACTTCGCCGAGGTCTCCGTCCCCGGCACGTTCTCGCTGGTGATCCTTGCCGTGAACACCATCTACGCCCTGCCCGACCAGGACGCCCAGGTGCGTTGCTTCGCCAACGCCGCCTCCCATCTGGCGCCGGGAGGGCGCTTCGTGCTCGACGCGTGGGTCCCCGACGTGGTCCAGTTCAGAGACGGTCCGAGCGTGCGTCCCCGCAGCATCAGCGACAAGCGGGTCGCCCTCGTGCTGGCCGAGCACGACCCCGTCCGGCAGCGGATCAATACCACCCAGGTGCACCTCAGGAATACCGGTGTGCGCCTCCACCCCGTGAACCACCGCTACGCCTGGCCGTCCGAGCTGGACCTGATGGCTCGCCTGGCCGGCCTGCGGCTGCAAGACCGGTGGGGCTGGTGGGACAAGACGCCGTTCGTCGCCACTAGCAACATGCACGTATCCGTCTACGGCTGATGGAGTCGCCCTACCGGGCCGCCGGTGACATCCACGTACTGCCGTCCTCGGAGGAGGCGCCGGGGTTCGGCGTGCTTCCCGTGAACGCCTTCCTCATCGCCGACGACCGTCCCGTCCTGGTGGACACCGGCCTGGCCACTGAGGGCGACGACTTCCTCACCGCCCTCTGGTCGCTGGTCGAGCCCGACCAGCTGGCTTGGGTCTTCCTGACCCATGACGATCGTGACCACGCCGGCAACCTTCTCCGGGTGCTCGACGCCGCGCCGCAGGCTGGCCTGGCCCTCAACTACGTGGCCCTGTCCAAGCTCCAAGAGGAGTGGTCGCTCCCGGTGGACCGGGTGACGGTGGTGAACCCGGGCCAGCCCTTCGACACGGGCGCCCGCCGGCTCAGCGTGCTCCGCCCGCCGGTGTACGACTCGCCCGGCACCGTCGGCCTCCACGACCCCGGCACGGGCGTGGCCATCACCGCCGACGCCTTCGGCGCCTACCTTCCCGAGCTGGTCCACGATCTCTCCGAGGTATCCGACGCCGACCTGCGGTCGGGCTTCGTTGACTTCAACCGCCTGAACCACCCCTGGGTCAGCCTCTTGGAGCGGCCGACCCTCGACCGCGCCCTCTCCGAGCTGCTCCGGCTGGACCCCGAGCTGCTGTTGAGCTCCCATGGCGTTCTTTCCCACGGGCACACCGCCACGCTGGTGCGGGCCATGGCCGAGGTCTGCACAATGGAGCCGTTCGTGGCGCCCGACCAGGCCGCGTTCGAGGAGCTGAGGGACGAGATGTAGAGCGGGGTAGTCAGGCGGCGCGTACGAGCACCAGCTTGAGCTCGAGCGTGGGGTTGGACTCCACCGTCACGATGCTCGCCACGTTGGGAGCGCTCATCCCGAAGTCGGAGAAGGGAAAGGTAAGGGATCCGACCACCTCGACCTGACTGCCGCTCGCCTTCAGTTCCATAGGCATCGTCACCGGCTTGGTGACGCCGTGGATGGTGAGATCGCCCGGCGCCTGGATCCTGGTGACCGATCCGGAGAGGGCCGTTGACGGCAGCTCGATGGGCGCGGCAGGGGCGAAGGTGGCCGACGGGAACCGGTCGGTCTCGAGGCCCATGGTGCGCATGCGGTTGTCGCGCCGCGATTCGTCGCTCTTGAGCTGGGTGAGGTCGGCGGTGAAGCTGGCGTCGGAGGCAACGATCTTCTCGCCCTGCCGCTTCACGGCGACCGAGCCGGTGACGGCGCTGGTCCGGCCCACGGCGTCGCTGCTCGCCTGGAGGCGGGCCAGCCTCTCCCGCACCCGGTACCCGACGACGGATTCCGGGCTCGGCTTACACGTGCCGTCCACCTCGCCGCTCAGCGGAACCGGTGAGCTCGAGGCCCCGCTGTCGCCGGCGGTCGACGACACGCCGAGCCGGTCGGGCGAGGACGGGGTGAAGAAGAGGAAGTAGGCGGCGGCGAGAAGGGCGATCGGGACCAGGACGGCGGCCACCAGGACGGGCCTCCGGCGGGAGACTGCGAGGCGTCCCATGCCGGCCACTTCTAGATCGCTCGCCTGGGACGGTGCTGAACCGTTGCTGTGAAGTATCTGAGCATGGGACGACGCTGCCGACGGCGTGAGCGGCCGCTGACCACCGGTCGGAAGGACCGCTGACAGAGGCTCCTTGATACGGCCCTTGGGGCCGGGTTCTATCCTTGGGTCCGTGCAAGATGGACTGCTGACCGTGGCCGACGTCACCCGCCGCACGGGACTGTCCCGCAAGGCGCTGCGCCTCTACGAGACCATGGGACTGGTCGAGCCCGAGGAGCGCAGTGACGCCGGCTACCGCCTCTACGGCGACGAGTCCCTGCGGCGGATCGAGCTCGTGAACCGGGCCAAGGTCCTCGGCCTGTCGCTGGCCGAGGCCAAGGAGTTCCTGCACGTGGCCGAAGGCTGCTGCGGGGAGAACCACCCGGCCCTGGCGGCGCTGGTCGAGGGGAAGCTGGCGGAGACCGAGCAGCGCATCGCCGAGCTCCGCTCGCTCGGAGACGTCCTCCGGGGAGTGCGTGACCGCCTCTCCGACACCGAAGGCCAGCACCGCTGCGAGGAGACGCTCTGCACCTGCGGGCCCCTCACGATCAAGCGGAGAAGAGACGCACCGGCCTGAGCTCGTCCGACCGCCAAGCGCCTCTCACTCCCCGGCGGCGAAGTCCAGGTCCACCACCCACTCCTCCATCCCCGCGTCCCACCGGTGGGGGGCGTTGCAGAGGGGGCACGAGTTGACCGAGCCGTTGGCTCTACCGGCCAGGGGGTAAGCGAACACCCCGGGGCAGCGCATCGACTCTCCCCGGACCATGCTGCACCGCTGCGTGGGCACGTTCCCAAACGTAGTCCCCGTAGCCGGGGGTCTACGTCCTGACCAGATAGTGCGTGGTCGCGTTAGAGCTAAGCCGGCTCGACACCGAGCGACTGCCAGGCCTTGGCCACGGAGGCAGCGATGCCCGGCCCGTCGAGGCCGAGGTCGGCGTGAATGCGGTCGGGCTTGCCTTGGGAGATGTACGCGACGGGCGTTCCCAGGACCACGACGGGCGGCACGGGACGCTCCGCCTCGAGCTGGGCCATGGCGTCGGCCACGAAGCTGCCGGCGCCTCCGAATCGGATGCCATCCTCGACGGTGACCACCAGTCGGTGGCGGGCCGCGTCGGAGAGCATGGCGGGATCGAGGGGCTTGACCACCCGCACGTCCCACACGGTGGCCGACACGTCCCGCTCGGCCAGCGCCGCCGCCGCCTTCTCGGCCGCCTCCACCATCTTGCCCACTGCGAGGATGCACACGTCGCCTTCGCCGGCGCGCAACCGGCGAGCCTCCAGGCCCGAGCCCAACTCGTCCTCGGGCACCTGCCGGGCCGCTCCCTTCGGGTAGCGGACCACGGCCGGTCCTTCGAGGGTCAGGGCGTGGCACATCATCGCCGCCAGCTCCTGGGCCGATGAAGGGGCGAACACGGTCATGCCCGGGATCTCCAGGCACAGGGCCATGTCGAGCACGCCGTGGTGAGAGGCGCCGTCGTCGCCGGTGATGCCGGCACGGTCGAGCGCGAACACCACCGGGAGCCCGTGCAGTCCCACGTCGAGGTTGGCCTGGTCGAAGGCTCGGGTGAAGAACGTCGAGTAGACCGCCACCACCGGACGCAGCCCGCCCATGGCCATCCCTGCGGCAGCGGTGACGGCGTGCTGCTCGGCGATGCCGACGTCGTGGAAGCGATCGGGGAAGCGCTCGGAGAAGGGAATGAGCCCAGTGGGACCGGGCATGGCGGCGGTGATGGCGTGGACTTGGGGGTGTCGCTCGCCCACCTCGGCCATGACCTGGGCGAAGGCCTCGGTGTAGCCGGCGGGTGCCCACTTGGGGGGACCGGTGAGGGGGTCGAAGACGGGGGCGTCGTGCAGGCACTTCTCGTCGTCGTCCTCCGCCGGCGGGTAGCCCCTGCCCTTCTGGGTGAGGACGTGAACCACGATGGGCCCGTCGTACTCGGCGGCGTTGCGAAGGGCGTCCTCCATGCCAGCCACGTCGTGGCCGTCGAAGGGACCCGTGTATCGCACGCCCAGCGCCTCGAAGAAGGCAGTGGGCTCGAGCACCTCGCGCACCGCGGCCTTGGCCCCCTTGAGGCTGGTGTAGGCCAGCTCCCCCACCGCCGGTAGGTCCCGCAGGATGTGCTCCACCCGATCTCTCAGGTGGACCCAGCCCGGGTTCAGGCGAAGGCGGCTCAGCGTCTCGCTCAGGCGGGAAGCGGTGGGGGCGTAGGAGCGGCCGTTGTCGTTGAGCACGATGACCACGCGGCTCCCGCTGTGACCCAGATTGTTGAGGCCCTCGAAGGCCATCCCACCCGTCATGGCTCCATCGCCGATGACGGCCACCACCTTGCGGCCCGAGCCGCTCCGGCTCACCGCGGTGGCCAGCCCGTGGGCATAGCTCAAGATGGTGGAGGCGTGGCTGTTCTCGACCCAGTCGTGCTCGGACTCGGTGCGCGAGGGGTACCCGGAAAGGCCCCCGCTCTGGCGCAGTCCGGCGAAGGCCTCCCGGCGGCCGGTGACGAGCTTGTGGACGTATGCCTGATGGCCCGTGTCCCAGAGGATGGCGTCCTTCGGTGACTCGAACACCCGGTGGATGGCAAGAGTCAGCTCCACCGCCCCCAGGTTGGGGCCCAGGTGACCGCCGGTGACGGAAACGGCCTGGACCACGAACTCGCGGATCTCCGCGGCCAGGGCGGTGAGCTGGTCAGGCCCCAGGGCTCGTAGGTCCGCCGGGGTGTTGACCGTGTCGAGGATCATCCCGTGTGACACCGTACCCGCCTGCTACCGCCGAAGGTAAGCGAGCGTTCATACTCGGGGCCATGGATCGCTACCAGTACGCCATCCTTCTCGTGGGCTGCCTGGTCCTCACGCTGCCCCTCGAGTTCCTCTTCGGGGCCCGCGTGTGGCGCCAGCCGCGGCGCCTGCTGGCGGCGGTGGTGCCCGTGGTGCTGATCTTCGGCACGTGGGACGCCTGGTCCATCGCCCGCGGCCACTGGACCTTCAGCCGACGCCTCACCACCGGCGTCAAGCTGCCGTTCGACCTGCCCGTCGAGGAGGTCCTGTTCTTCGTGGCCATCCCGATCTGCGGCCTGCTCACCTTCGGGGCGGTGCGCAACGTCCTCGGAGAGAAGCGGTGATCCCGGCCTACCCGGGCATGTCCATAGCCGCCGCCGTGATCGTGGTGGTCCTGGAGCTGGCCTGGATGCGCACCGGCATCTTCGCCCTGCGCTCCTACTGGGTGGCCATGGCCGTCGTGTTCGCCTTCCAGATCCCAATCGACGGGTGGATGACCAAGCTGTCGGACCCCATCGTCATCTACAACCCCGACGCGCTCAGCGGCCTGCGCTTCCCCCTCGACATCCCGACCGAGGAGTTCGTCTACGCCTTCGCCATGGTGACCCTGGCCATCATGTGCTGGGAGCGGGCCAGGCCGGCGTCGGAGTCGGCGCCTTCGGACACGACGGTAGAATGAGCGTCGTGATCTCGGCCGACGTCGTAGGAGGAGCGCTGATCGTCCTGGCGGCGTTCGTGGCCATGGAGGCGGTGAGCTATCTCACCCACCGCTTCGTCATGCACGGGTTCGGCTTCGGCCTTCACAAGAGCCACCACGTCAACCGTGACGGCGGCTTCGAGATGAACGACCTCTACCCCATGATGTTCTCGTCGGTGGCCATCCTCTCCTTCACCGCGGGGACGTTCCTGCCCGCTGTGCGGCCTCTGGTGCTGGTGGGAACGGGCATCACCCTCTACGGCGTGGCCTACCTCTTCGTGCACGAGATCTACATCCATCGCCGGCTCTGGGCCGTCAGGCACCGCTACCGCCTGCTGGAGTGGATGAAGGCTTCGCACCGCATCCACCACCTCTTCGGTGGGGAGCCCTTCGGGATGCTGCTGCCCGTCGTCCCCCGCCAGCTGCGGGAACGAGCGGCAGCGATTCCCTACGAACCCTACGCCGACGTACGTTCGGCCCGCCGGCCAGGGACCCAACGGCGCGGCACGCGGCCGGCGGCGGCCTGAGGGCCGATCG
>JADDQT010000357.1 GCA_016781225.1 Actinomycetota bacterium | reverse complement strand
GGGCGTGGTCGAGCTCGGTGGCCGACCCGTGCGGGGACCGTCTCCGTAGCGGGGCATGGTGGCTCAGGCGTGGACGCTGTTCCCCTGGCTGTCGCTCCGAAAGAACCTGGGCTACGGGCCCCGCCAGGCTGGCCGCAAGAACGTGGAGACGACCGTGGACGACCTGGTGACCGCCACCGGGCTGGCGGGGTTCGACCAGTCGCTGCCGAGGGAGCTCTCCGGCGGCATGCGCCAGCGCGGCGCCATCGCCCAGGTCCTGGCCAACCGCCCACCCGTGCTGCTGCTCGACGAGCCCTTCGGCGCCCTCGACGCCCAGACACGCCTGCGCATGCACGAGTGGTTCCGGAGCCTGCTGGCGGAGCGCCCCACCACGGTGGTGCTCGTCACCCACGACGTGGACGAGGCGCTCCTGCTCGGGGACCGGGTGGGGATGCTGTCGGCGCGGCCGTGCCGGGTGGTGGACTCGGTGGACGTGAACCTGGGCGACCAGCGGGGCCGCGACACCCTCTCCGACCCCGCCTTCGTACAGCTGAAGGCTGAGGTCCTGGGACGGGTGCTCAGCGCCTGAGCACTCGAAGAGCGAGGGCCGGTCCGGGAGCTGGTCTCAGGACCGGGGATGCCTGGCATCCCAGCTGTCGGCGGTCTTCTCCTCCTTCAGCCGGAACTTCTGAACCCGGGTGGTCGCCGTCTTGGGCAGCTCGGGTCGAACGTCCACGTACCGCGGCACCATGAACAGGGGTAGCCGATCGGACAGGAAGCGGTGGAGGGCGTCGGGTTCCAGGCTGCTCCCCGCTCGGAGGACCACGCACAGCTTGATCTCCTCCTCCACGTCCTCCTCGGCCGGCACGCCGACGGCGGCGGCCTCGAGGACGGCGGGATGTGCCAGGGCCGCCGTCTCCACGTCGGTGGCGGAGATCATCTCGCCGCGGCGGCGTATGGCGTCGCGGAGGCGGCCGATGAAGGCGAAGTCTCCGTCGGAGTGGCGCACCATGAGGTCACCAGTGCGGTACCAGCCGTCGGCCTCCCATGGGGCCACCACGCTCCCGTCGTCCCGCCGGTAGCCCTCGAACATCACGTGGGGGCGGAGCGGGCGGAGCCACATCTCACCGGGGACGTCGGGTCCCACCTCGCGGCCCGCCTCGTCGAGGATCCGCGCCTCGAATTGCGAGCTGGGGCGGCCCACCGTTCCGGGCTGCTGAGGCAGCCGCTCCGGACGGGTCCAGCACGAGGCCGTCTCCGTCTGGCCCCACACGTCCATCACCTCGAGGTCGAATCGCTGCTCGATCTCCCGCCAGCGGTCGGCCGGGGCGGCCGAGCCCAGGATGAGGCGGACCGGGTTGTCGGCGTCGTCGGGCTGGGAGGGCAGGCGGACGAGCATGGACAGGATCGTCCCCACGAAGGTGAAGGCAGTGGCGTCGGCCTGGCGCAGGCGGTCCCAGAACCCGAACGGGCGGAAGCGGTCGTCCACCGTGATCCGACCGCCGGCCACCATGGTGGCCAGGGTCGTCCCCTGGCAGGTGACGTGGTACATGGGCAGGCAGCAGTAGGTGGCGTCGCCTTCGCCCAGGTGGAGCAGCTCCTCGTTGTAACAGTTGGCCCACGTGGCCTCGCACGCCCGGCTCCACACGACGCCCTTCGATGCGCCCGTCGTGCCCGACGTGTAGACGAGCTTGGCCGGGGCGCCGGGTTCGTCGGCGAGCGGCGGGGGCGGCGCCGACGATGCCCGCTCGAGGCCGGCCTCGAACGACGACGTCCCGGGGTGGGGAGCACCGGCAACCAGCACAGCCCGCAGGTGGGGAAGGTGGCCACGGATGGCCGCCACCTCGGGGTAGAGCGCGGAGTCGCACACCAGCACGCCGGCGCCGGCATGGGCCATGACGTTGCGCAGGGGCTCGGCCTTCAGCATGGCGTTGACGGGCATGAAGACGGCACCCACCTTCATGCAGGCGAACCACGTGGCCAAGATGGCGAGGCCGTTGCCACAGAAGGCCATCACCGTGTCGCCGCTGCTCACACCGAGCCCGCGGAGC
>JADDQT010000356.1 GCA_016781225.1 Actinomycetota bacterium | reverse complement strand
CGGCGGCGACGGCGGCGAACCAGCCGGTTCCCAGCACGTCGGAGGCGGCGAGGAAGCTCGGGACGAGGTCGGCGGACGGAACCTCGGGCGTGGCGACGAGAGTGCCGTCGGCGAGCGGGATGCGCGCGAGCTCGGCCTGGGTCCCGATGGATGCAGGAGCTCTGGTAACCGGAGCGGCAGATCTCGCAGACATTGTCGGACGCGAAGAACGAGCCGACGACGAACTGGCCGGGCTTGATGGTGGTTACGGCGCTGCCGACCTCTTCAACGATGCCGACGTACTCGTGGCCCATCGGGGTCGGGCCGCCGACGTTCTCGATGCCGCGGTACGGCCATAGGCCCGAGCCGCAGATGCAGGTCGCCGACAGTCGGATGATCGCGTCGGTCGGCTGGATGATCGTGGGGTCGTCGCGCTGCTCGAGGCGAACGTCGCCCGGTGCGTGCAGGACTGCTCCTCGCATGTCGTTCCTTTCGGTGGTTGTCGCAGCGGCAGGTGCGTCTGGCGTGCGCCAACGGCGGCCCGGGCTGCGGTGGGTGGCTTCTGTTCGGTGCACTCCACCAAACCAGGAGCCGACGACTTGAGGGAGACCTGGCTGTGACAGGTGCTGGCAGGGCCTCCTTCGTCCTGCCCAGCGGCCGTAGCGTGAACTCATGGACCCGAGGAACGACATCCGCGAGTTCCTCGTCTCACGGAGGGCGAGGATCACGCCCGAGCAGGCGGGCCTGCCCGCCTACGGCAGCAACCGGCGGGTGAAGGGGCTGCGCCGCGAGGAGGTCGCGCTGCTCGCCGGCATCAGCGCCGAGTACTACGTGCGACTCGAGCGCGGGAACTTTCGGGGCGTCTCCGAGGACGTGCTCGACGGCATCGCCCGAGCACTCCAGCTGGACGAGGCCGAGCGGATGCACCTGCGTGACCTCGCCCGTGCCGCGAACGCCACACCGACCCGCAGCGGTACGCGCCGGCCGACCCAGGAGAGGGTTCGCCCGATTGTCCAGCGGATCCTCGACTCGTTGGTAGGCGTCCCTGCCTTCGTGAGCAACGAGCGGCTCGACGTGATCGCTGCGAACCAGCTCGGCGAGGCGTTCTACGCGCCGCTGTTCGACGACCCGGTCCGGCCCGTCAGCTCCGCCCGGTTCGTGTTCCTCAACCCGCGGGCGACGGAGTTCTTCGTCGACTGGGACACCATCGCCAGCGATGCGGTCGGCATCCTCCGCGCCGAAGCCGGCCGAGACCCCTACGACAAGCGGCTCTCCGACCTCATGGGGGAGCTGTCCACACGCAGCGAGGAGTTCCGCGTCCGCTGGGCAGCGCACAACGTCAAGCTCCACCGCACTGGAGCGAAGCGGTTTCACCATCCCGTCGTTGGCGAGCTCACGCTCGACTTCGAAACGCTCGACCTTCCCGGGGACGCCGGCCAAAGGATGCTCGTCTACTCCGCCGAGCCGAGGTCGCCGTCGCAGCAGGCGCTTCAACTCCTGGCCAGCTGGGCGTCGGCTCCGCGCGCTGAACCCGCCGACCGGAGGAACACCTGATGGAGATCGAACCGAAGCAGCCCTGAGTCAAACGCCCGGCCGACTGGTTCACCGGCGACGTCTGGATCCACAGCGTCGTCCAGCCCCACGAGCACTCCGCTCAGCGTCGCCGCCGTCCACTCACGCCCGTGCTCGGCCGGTGGAAGCCATCGGTAGAAGTGGTTCGTCGGAGCAGCTCAGCGGCGATGTGGCCCGGGTCGCCAACCCGAAGAGCACACTCGATTGGCGACGGACCACAGCCTGCAAGGGGCCTACATCCATCCCCATCTTTCCATCGAAACGGCTGAGAAGGCCGTCGTCGACACGGGTCACCGCTGTCCCGGAACGGCACCTTGAGGCTACGCCCGGGGACGAGCCCGCGGAGCTTTTATGGGGCGGTCGAGGCGCCCGACTTCGCATGTTATGTGGGTGATCTCGCGCCCGCGGTGTCCCCCGACCCGGCGATATGGGAGTGCGTCCAGCAGCTCGGGCGCCATGACAACGAGGAGGT
>JADDQT010000110.1 GCA_016781225.1 Actinomycetota bacterium | reverse complement strand
GCCCGCCTCCTCGAGGTCAACCGCAGGATCGTGAACAACCACCTGGCGCGGACACGGGGCGGGAAGGTGTCGCTCACCCATCTGATCGGCTACGCAGTCGTCAAGGCGCTCCCGGCCGCGCCGGCGATGAACTCGGCGTTCGTGCCCGGGGACCCGCCCTCGGTGACCCGCCGTGGCCAGGTGGGGTTGGGCCTGGCCGTGGACGTTGCCAAGAAGGACGGCAGCCGCACCCTCCTCGTTCCCTGCATCAAGGGGGCGGAAAGCCTCGACTTCCGAGGTTTCTGGCAGGCGTACGAGGACCTGATCCGCAAGGTCCGCACCAACAAGCTCACCGCCGACGACTTCGCCGGCGTCACCATCACCCTCACCAACCCCGGCACCATCGGCACCGTCCAGTCCGCGCCTCGGCTGATGCCCGGCCAGGGGGCGATCATCGCCGTGGGCGCCATCGACTACCCCGCCGAGTACCAGGCCGCAGACCCCCGGCGTCTGGCCGAGCTCGGGGTCGGCAAGGTGATGTCGCTCTCCTCCACCTACGACCACCGCATCATCCAGGGCGCCGAGTCGGGGATGTTCCTGCAGAGGGTGCACCAGCTGCTTCTCGGCGAGGACCAGTTCTACGACTCGGTCTTCAGGTCGCTGGGCATTCCCTACGAGCCCGCGCAGTGGCACAGCGACCTCAACCCCTTGGACACCGAGCGGGCACATCTCACCAAGCAGCTGCGGGTGCAGACGCTGATCAACATGTACCGGGTCCGAGGCCATCTGATCGCCGACCTCGACCCGCTGGCCGCGCGCGAACCCCGCATGCACCCGGAGCTGGACCCGTCGTCGTACGAGCTGACGATCTGGGACCTGGAGCGCCAGTTCCTAACCGGCGGGCTGGCGGGCAGGCAGTCGATGATCCTCGGAGACATCCTGAGCGTGCTCAGGGATGCCTACTGCCGCACCGTGGGCGTGGAGTACATGCACATCCAGGAGCCGGACCAGAAGCGCTGGATCCAGGAGCACGTGGAGGGGACGAGTCACCAACTCGATGCCGAAGAGCAGCGCCACATCCTCGGACGGCTCAACGCCGCCGAGGCCTTCGAGCGGTTCCTTCACACCCGCTACGTGGGCCAGAAGCGCTTCGGGCTCGAGGGCAGCGAGTCGGCCATACCCCTCCTCGACGCCATCCTGGACGAGGCGGCCAGTGCGGGGCTGGTGGAGGTCGTAATGGGCATGGCGCACCGGGGCCGGCTCAACGTCCTGGCCAACATCGTGGGCAAGTCCTACCGCGAGCTGTTCCGGGAGTTCGAGGGGGACCTCGACCCCACCACCGTGCAGGGCTCGGGGGACGTCAAGTACCACAAGGGCGCCAGCGGGAAGTTCGTGGGGCTCTCGGGCGCCGAGATCCCCGTCACCCTGGCCTCCAACCCGTCCCACCTGGAGGCCGTCGACCCGGTGGTCGAGGGCATGACCCGCGCCAAGCAGGACCTGCTGGACCAGGGTGAGGCCTTCCCCGTCCTCCCGGTGCTCGTACACGGCGACGCCGCCTTCGCCGGCCAGGGCGTCGTGGCCGAGACACTGAACCTCTCCGCGCTGCGGGGGTACCGCACGGGCGGCACCGTCCACCTCGTCATAAACAACCAGGTCGGCTTCACCACCGACCCCGCGTCGGCCCGGTCGTCGGTGTACGCAACCGACGTGGCCAAGATGGTGCAGGCGCCCGTCTTCCACGTCAACGGCGACGATCCCGAGGCCTGCGTTCGGGTGGCCCGGCTGGCCTTCGCCTTCCGGCAGGCGTTCGCCAAGGACGTGGTCATCGACCTCGTGTGCTACCGGCGCTTCGGCCACAACGAGGGTGACGAGCCGAGCTACACCCAGCCCCAGATGTACGAACGCATCCAGAGGCATCGCTCCGTGCGCAAGCTCTACACCGAGTCCCTCATCAACCGGGGCGACCTCACCCGCGAGCAGGCCGAGCGCGCCTTCGAGGACTTCTCGGCCCGTTTCCAGACCGCGCTGGAGGAGACTCGCCAGTCGGCGCCGCCGCGGCCGACTTCGCTGCTGAGCCCGCCACCGCCGGAGCTGCCGCCGACTCCTCCCACGGGCGTGAGCCGCACCGTCCTCGACCGGGTGGTCACGGCCCTGCATTCGGCGCCCGAGGGCTTCAGCGTCCATCCCAAGCTGGCCAAGCAGCTCGAGCAGCGGGCCCGGCTCTACGACGGGGGAGAGGTGGACTGGGCGCTGGCCGAGGCGCTGGCCTTCGGCACCCTGCTGCTCGAGGGCCGAGACGTCCGCCTGGCCGGGCAGGACACCAGGCGGGGCACCTTCTCCCATCGCCATTCCGTGCTCGTGGACTACCACACGGGCGACGAGCACGTGCCGCTGGCCAGCCTGGCCGGGCCCGGAGAGCGCCAGGGCCGCTTCTTCGTCTACGACTCCCTGCTGTCCGAGTACGCCGCCCTCGGCTTCGAGTACGGCTACTCCGTGGTGCACGCAGACGCCCTGGTGGCGTGGGAGGCCCAGTTCGGCGACTTCGTCAACGGGGCCCAGGTGGTGATCGACCAGTTCCTGGTGGCGGCCGAGGACAAGTGGGGTCAGGCGTCGGGGCTGGTGCTGCTGCTGCCCCACGGCTACGAGGGGCAGGGGCCAGAGCACTCGTCGGCCCGAGTGGAGAGGTTCCTCACCCAGTCGGCCGAGCACAACCTGCAGATCGTGAACTGCACCACCTCCGCGCAGTACTTCCACGTCCTGCGCCGGCAGGCGTCACGGGAGCGGCGCAAGCCGCTGGTCGTGCTCACGCCGAAGTCGCTGCTGCGCTCCCGCCGATCCCGGTCGCCGGTCGACGAGCTGGTGGACGACCGCTTCCACGAGGTCATCGACGATCCCGCCGTACGCGAAGGAGCAGCGCACGACCCCTCCCACGTCCGCCGAGTGGTGCTGGCCAGCGGCAAGATGGCCTACGACGTGATGGACGGCCGGGACCAACTAGGGGCGCCCGTGGCCGTGGTCCGCGTCGAGCAGGTCTACCCGTGGCCCGCCGATCACCTGGCGCGCGTCCTCGACCGCTACCCCAAGGCTTCGGAGGTCTTCTGGGTGCAGGAGGAGCCGGAGAACATGGGTGCGTGGAGCTTCGTGCACGGGCGGCTCCACCGGCTGCTCAGGGAGCGCTACCAGCTGCGCCACGTGAGCCGGATCGAGTCGGGCAGCCCGGCCGCAGGCAGCGCGGCGTTGCACCAGATGGAGCAGGAGGATGTGGTGGCACGGGCGCTGGAGGCCCTGCCGGCGTAGCTTTTGCTCCGGTGCTACGAGGCACAGGAGGGCGGCGGGACCATTTGCGTGGCCACGGGTGGTGGTAGTTGCTAGCGTTCAGCCGTTCGTAAGCCAAGGAGGCATATCGGGTGAGAGTGCGAGGCGCGGGACCAGTTGTGATCGGACTTGTGGCTGTGCTGTTGCTCGCCAGCTGTGGCGACGACGACGAGAAGACGCTGACGCAGCAGGAACTGGTGACGCAGAGCAACCAGATCTGCACCGAGGCCGCCCAGCGCATCCAGCAGGAGGCCCAGAGCCGGTTCGGCACCAGCGAGGACGTCGGCTCCGCCAACCAGCTCGAGCAGTTCGCCACGAAGATCGTGGTTCCCCAGTACGACAGGGCCGTGGACCGGCTGGAGGACCTGAAGGTGCCCCAGGAGGAGAAGGGCGTCTACGGCGACTTCCTCTCCGAGACCCGCAAGGCGCTCGACGACGACGTCAAGCAGGACCCGGTGGGCAGCCTCAGCCAGGTGGCGGCGCAGGATCCCTTCGCCAAGGCCAACCGCCAGGCTCAGCGTCTCGGCCTGACCGAGTGCGCAAGCCTCAGTCAGAAGATCCGGGCGTCGGCGGACCGTAGTCCCGGCAAGCGCTAGTCCCAAGAAGAGCCACTCCGGTCGATCCCCGGGCGCCGGCAACCGGGCCATTCCCCACGCAGCGCACCACGCCTTGGCCGGCTCAGCCGGCGTGATGGCTTAGCATCGCCGACGAGTGTCCGGACGCCACGTCGTCGTCGACGGCTCCAACATCGCCACCGAGGGCCGTTCGCTCCCGAGCCTGGCCCAGCTCGACGAGGCGGTCCGGGAGTACAAGCGCGAGTATCCCGACGACGTGGTCACCGTCGTGGTCGACGCCACCTTCGGCCACCGCATCGAAGAACCCGAGCGGGCGCCCTTCGACGAGGCCGTCGCCCACAACGAGTTGGTGTCGCCACCGGCCGGCGCCATAGGGCGGGGCGACGCCTTCCTCCTCAGGATCGCCGAGAAGGTGGGCGCCACCGTCCTGTCCAACGACTCGTTCCAGGAGTTCCACGGCGAGCACGACTGGCTGTTCAACAACGGCCGCCTCATTGGTGGCAAGCCGGTGCCCGACGTGGGCTGGGTCTTCACGGCCCGCACTCCGGTGCGAGGGCCGAAGAGCAGGGAAGCCGTTCGCACGGCGAAGAAGGCGGCCACCAGGGTGCAGCCTCAGGAGCGCAAGGTCCGCCAGGCCATCGCCGTGGCCACCGAAGAGGTCGTCGAGCCGGATTCACCGTCCGTGAAGCGCCGCCGCCGGCGTACCGCGGCCCCGCCCGCCGAGCCGGTCAACGAACCGCTGGCCTTCATCCAGTTCGTGGCCGAGCACCCGTTGGGCAGCGAGGTGGAGGGCGAGGTCGACACCTTCTCGTCTCACGGCACCTTCGTGAATGCCGGCGGCGCCCGCTGCTACGTGCCCCTGAGCGGCCTCGGTGACCCGCCCCCACGGGCCGCCCGCGAGGTAGTGAGGAAGGGCGAGCACCGTGCCTTCGTGGTACAGGCGCTGGACCCGGCGCGCCGCGGCATCGAGCTGGCCCTGCCCGGCCTGGCACGGGTCTCGGGAACGCCGACGGCAGAGACGGTCGAGGAGGAGATAAGGGGGAGCGCCTCGGCGGACGAGGCACCCAAGAGGGCCCGGTCGAGGAAGGCACCGGCTGCTCAGCCGGTCGACGCCGAACCGGTCGAGGCGGAGTCAGTGGAGAAGGTGGCGACAAAGAAGGGGTCGGCCAAGAAGGTCTCGGCCAAGAGGGTGGCGGCGAAGAAGGAAACGGTGAAGAAGGTGGCGGCCAAGAAGGAGCCGGCCAAGAGGGTGGCAGCAACGAAGACGTTGGCAAAGAAGACGGCGGCCAAGAAGACCCCATCCAAGAAGACCCCATCCAAGAAGGCTCAAGCCGCGAAGGCCTCAGCCGAGAAGACGACAACCAGGAAGGCGACTGTCGAGAGAACGACAGCCAGGAAAGCGGTGGCTAGAAGGGCGCCGGCGGCGGAGCCCGTACCGGACGCCTGAGGCTCAGGTTCTGATGCGCATCGCGACCTGGAACGTCAACTCGTTGAACGTGCGGTTGCCCCGGGTGGAGGAATGGATCGGCTACGCCCACCCGGACGTCCTCTGCCTCCAGGAGACGAAGCTCGCCGACACCGCCTTCCCGGGGTTCGCCTTCGAGGCCCTGGGCTACCAGTCGGTGCACCACGGCGGCGGCCGATGGAACGGTGTGGCCATCTTGAGCCGGATGCCCATCTCAGACGTCGTCTACGGCTTCTGCGAGGGTCTGGAGGCGGACCCGGACGCTCGCCTGGTGTCAGCCACCTGCGGCGGCGTCCGTGTCTCGAGCGTCTACGTGCCCAATGGGCGCAGCCTGGGCAGCGAGCATTACGCCTACAAGCTCTCCTGGCTCGACCGGTTGCGCCGCCACCTGGAGGCCACCGCCGACGCTCGTACTCCCGTGGCTGTGTGCGGGGACTTCAACGTCGCTCCCGAGGATCGAGACGTATGGAACCCGGCCCGCTTCGTAGGGTCCACCCACGTGTCAGAACCGGAGCGGGCCGCGCTGGCACACCTCCAGGCCTGGGGGCTCGAGGACGCCTTTCGCCTCCGGCACCAGGAGGACCGGCTCTACACCTACTGGGACTACCGGGCCGGGGACTTCCACCAGCACAGAGGGATGCGCATCGACCTCGTGCTGGTGAGCAGGCCGATGGCGGAGAAGGTGACCTACGCCCTCGTGGACCGCTTCGCCCGCAAGGGCAAGCTGCCCTCGGACCACGCGCCGCTGCTGGTGGACTTCGAGGACTGAGCCCCCGCCGAGACCGCTTCCGCGGATTGTCAGCCGCCCATGCGAGCCCGAAGCTTCTCCAGCCCGGTTCCCAGGGCCTGGCGGACCTCCGACCGCGACATCCCCGTCTCGTTTCGAAGCTGCTTCATGCTCCGCGGTGCCCGGCCGTCCAAGCCGTAATGGGCGGTGACCACCTGTCGCTCGGCAACGTCGAGCTCGTCCAGCAGATGGGGTGAGCCGGCATGCAGGGACACGAGGTCGTCGTCCACGTCGGCGCTGTGGTCCGTGATCTCGGCGGCAAGGTCGTCGGGGTAGGCCCAGCCGTCTTCGGCCGGTCCCAGGAAGCTCGTCATGAGTTGTTGTCGCGCCGAAACGACCCGGAGTCAACCCCGGGCGTCAATCACCGCTGGCCAACAGGGCCAGAAGGGTGTCGCCGTAGCGCTCGGCCTTCACCGCTCCCAGGCCCGGCAGTGCCAGCAGCTCGGCGCGCGTGGAGGGCCGGGCCTCGGCCAGGGCGCCCAGGGTGGCGTCGTGGAAGATGACGAACGCAGGGACGCCGGAGGCGCGGGCGGTTGCCGAGCGCCAGGCGCGCAGGGCGTCCAGTGTGCTCCGGGCGGCCTCACCGCCGCCGGCGCCGGCCTCCGCCGAGGAGGAGCGGTGTCGGCGCTCCCTCAGCTCGTCGCGCTGGGCTCGCAATCGGG
>JADDQT010000109.1 GCA_016781225.1 Actinomycetota bacterium | reverse complement strand
CGGCGGCGCCCTGGTGGCCGCCGGCCGCCGGCCTCAGCGCGGCTGACGTAATCTCAGCGCCATGGCGCGCGATCTGAAGCCCCGGTCCTTCGAGGTCACCGAGGGCTTCCGGAGGGCACCGGCGCGGGCCATGCTCCGGGCCGTCGGGATGACCGACGACGACTGGGACAAGCCGCAGATCGGCGTGGCCTCGTCGTGGAACGAGGTGACGCCGTGCAATCTCTCGCTCGACCGCCTGGCCAAGCAGGCCAAGGATGGGGTCAGGGAGGCCGGTGGGTTCCCCTTCGAGTTCGCCACCATCGCCATAAGCGACGGCATCTCCATGGGTCACGAGGGGATGCGGGCCTCCCTGGTCAGCCGCGAGGTCATCGCCGACTCGGTGGAGACGATGATGCACGCCGAGCGATTCGACGGCCTGGTCACCTTCGCCGGCTGTGACAAGTCACTCCCCGGCATGCTCATGGCCGCCGCCCGCCTCGACCTCCCGTCGGTCTTTCTCTACGGCGGCACCATCCTCCCGGGCCGCATCCCCGGCGACGAGCGGGCACTCGACGTGGTGAGCGTCTTCGAGGCCGTGGGTGCCCGCGCCGCCGGAGCGCTCACCGATGACGAGCTGGCTCTGATCGAGCGCCACGCCTGTCCCACCGCGGGCGCCTGCGCCGGCATGTTCACGGCCAACACCATGGCCTCGGCGGGCGAGGCCCTCGGCATGTCGCTGCCGGGCAGCGCGTCCGTACCCGCCGTCGACCCCCGCCTCGACGACCTGGCTCGTCGATCGGGCGAGGCCGTGGTGGAACTGCTGCGGTCGGGGATCCGCCCCCGCCACATCCTCACCAAGGAGGCGTTCGAGAACGCCATCGCCGTAGCCATGGCCCTCGGGGGCTCCACCAACCTGGTGCTGCACCTGCTTGCCATCGCCAACGAGGCTCGGGTCGACCTCAGCCTGGACGACTTCGACCGGGTGGGACGTCGAGTGCCCCACCTGGCCGACACCAGGCCCCACGGGCGCTACCACATGGTCGACGTCGATGGCGTGGGTGGGGCTCCCGCCCTCATGCGGGAGCTCCTGGAAGCCGGCCTGATCCACGGTGACTGCCTCACCGTGACAGGAGCCACGGTGGCCGAGAACCTCGCCGCTCTGGACCCGCCCCAACCCGACGGGTCGGTGCTGCACCCCATGTCCGATCCCATTCACGCCGACGGAGGCATCGCCGTGCTCAGTGGCTCCCTCGCGCCACTCGGCTCGGTCGTGAAGGTGGCGGGCATAGACACCCGCCGCTTCGATGGCTCGGCTCGGGTCTTCGACGGCGAGGACGGAGCCATGGACGCCATCGTGAACAACACCGTGGAGCCGGGGACGGTGGTCGTCATCCGCTACGAGGGCCCGAAGGGCGGTCCTGGCATGCGGGAGATGCTGGCCGTCACCGGCGCCATGAAGGGGGCGGGCCGGGGGAGTGACTGTGCGCTGATCACCGACGGGCGGTTCTCGGGGGGCACCCACGGCTTCTGCATCGGCCACGTGGCGCCCGAGGCGGTGGACGGCGGGCCCATCGCCTTCGTCGCCGACGGTGACCGCATCGTGATCGACGTCGACACCCGGATCATCGACGTGCTGGTCGACCAGGCCGAGCTCGACCGGCGGCGCCAGGGATGGAAGCTGCCACCTCCCCGCTACACCAGCGGCGTCCTCGCCAAGTTCGCCAGCCTCGTAACCGGCGCCGAACGAGGGGCGATCACCGAGCCGCGGGTCGCCTCGGAAGCGGAGCTTCCTCGCCGAGGTTGAATGTGCCTCCGGCGGCCAGCGGAGCCGGCCGCCTCCGGCGCTCTCCTTTCTTGGCCGGCAGCTGGTCCGGCGCCTTGGGGCGCCCCTACAGCCGCCGGCGACTTGCCAGAGTGGCTCAGGGACTGTCACACTTCTGCCCAGCCATGTCCGCTTACCGCATCCTCGTACTCGTCACCTAGCGCACGCCGACCCCTCGCGCGTGCCCACGACCTCCCAGCCGGGAGGTCGTTTCATTTCCGGAGAACCCTCATGAAGCTGACCGGGGCCCAAGCCCTCATCAAGAGCCTCGAGATGGAAGGCACCGAAGTCATGTTCGGCCTGCCGGGCGGTGCCATCCTCCCGGTCTACGACCCCATCATCGACTCGAGCATCCGCCACGTCCTGGTGCGCCACGAGCAGGGGGCGGGCCACATGGCCGAGGGGTACGCCCACGTGACCGGGCGACCGGGGGTGGCCATGGTCACCAGCGGGCCGGCGGCCACCAACATCGTCACTCCGCTCTGCGACGCCTACATGGACTCGATCCCAATGGTGGTCATCACCGGACAGGTGGCCTACTCGGCCATCGGCAGCGACGCCTTCCAGGAATGCGACACCACCGGCATCACCATGCCCGTCACCAAGCACAACTGGCTCGTCACCGATCCGCAGGACATCCCTCAGATCGTGCGGGAGGCGTTCCACGTCGCCACCACCGGCCGCCCGGGCCCGGTGCTCGTGGACGTCCCCAAGGACATCTCCAACCAGACCATGGACTGGTACTGGCCCGAGGCGGTCGACCTGCCCGGGTACACGCCCAGCTCGCAGGGTGAGCCGGGGATGATCCGCAAGGCGGCCCGTTTGATCGCCGAGAGCCGTCGGCCGGTGATCTACGCAGGCGGGGGCATCCTGAAGGCCCGTGCCGCCGAGGCCCTACGGGCTCTGGCCGAGATGACCGGCATCCCCGTGGTCACCACCCTCATGGCGCGCGGTGCCTTCCCGGACAGCCACGAGCTGTGCCTGGGCATGCCCGGCATGCACGGCAACTACACCGCTGTCACCGCCATGCAGAAGGCCGACCTCCTCATCGCCCTGGGCTCGCGCTTCGACGACCGGGTCACGGGCAAGGTGTCGGCCTTCGCCCCCGACGCCAAGATCATCCACGTCGACATCGACCCTGCCGAGCAGGGCAAGGTGCGCCGCCCCGACGTGCCCATTGTCGGTGACTGCCGGGCGGTCATCGAGGAGATGGTGGCCGCCATCGAGGCCATGGGCGGGGCTGCGGCTCAGCCCGACCGGAGCGAGTGGCTGGCGCAGGTGCGGGCCTGGCAGCGGGACTTCCCCCTGCACTACGAGCAGTCCTTCGAGGAGGACAGCGCCCTGAAGCCTCAGTACGTCGTCGAGCAGCTCCGAGACTCCACACCCGACGACACGATCGTGGTGTCCGGTGTGGGCCAGCACCAGATGTGGGCATCGCAGCACTGGAGGTTCGACCACCCTTACACGTGGGTGAACTCCGGAGGCCTCGGCACCATGGGCTTCGCCGTCCCCGCCGCCATCGGTGCCAAGGTGGGCCGTCCGGACCGCATGGTGTGGGCCGTCGACGGCGACGGCTGCTTCCAGATGACGGCCCAGGAGCTGGTTACAGCAGCCTCGGAAAGGATCCCGGTCAAGGTGGCCATCCTCAACAACGCCTACCTGGGCATGGTCCGCCAGTGGCAGGAGCTGTTCTACGAGGAGCGCTACTCCGAGGTCTACCTCTCGCCCGACCTGCCCGACTACAAGATGTGGGCCGAGGCCATGGGCTGCGTCGGGCTTCGCGTCGAGCACCCCGACGAGGTGCAGGCCGCCATCGACAAGGCAAACGAGATCGACGACCGTCCGGTGGTCGTCGACTTCCGCACCGATTCGACCGAGAAGGTGTACCCGATGGTGCCTGCCGGCGGTCCCAACGACGCCATAATCCTCGACCCCTCCCAGGGCGAGGGCGGCCGCTAGCGGTGGCCAAGCACCACACCCTCTCCGTCCTGGTGGAGAACAAGGCCGGCGTGCTCACCCGGGTGGCCGGCCTGTTCGCGCGCCGCGGCTTCAACATCTACTCGCTGGCCGTGGCACCCACCGACGATGAGCGCTTCAGCCGCATCACGGTGGTGGTCGACGTGGAGTCCAAGCCGCTGGAGCAGATAACCAAGCAGCTGTTCAAGCTCATCAACGTAGTGAAGATCGACGAGCTGGCGCCGCAGCAGTCGGTGGAGCGGGAGCTGGCACTCGTCACGGTACGAGCCGAGTCGGGGACCCGCAGCCAGGTCATCGAGCTGGTGCAGGTGTTCGAGGGCAGGATCGTGGACGTGGGCCACGACGAGGTCACGGTCATGCTGGCCGGCCACCCCGACACCATCGACGACTTCGAGGACCTCATGCGCCCGTTCGGGATAGACGACGTGCAGCGCACCGGGAGGGTGGCGCTGCCCAAGCTGGAGCGCCAGGCACCGCGCCTGCGCAGCGTGAGTGGAAAGGTGGGCTGACCCCCATGGCAGAGATTTTCTACGAGAACGACGCCGACCCCGGCCTCATCGGCAGCCGCAAGGTGGCCGTAATGGGATACGGCTCACAGGGCCACGCCCACGCCCTCAACCTGCGCGACTCGGGGATCGACGTCCGGGTAGGGCTGCGGGAGGGCTCGTCGTCGAAGGCCAAGGCCGAAGCGGCCGGGCTCAGCGTGCGGTCGCTCGCCGAGGCCGCCACCGAAGCAGACGTGATCATGATGCTGCTCCCCGACACCGAGCAGAAGTCGGCCTACGAGGAGTCGATCGCACCCCATCTCGAGGACGGCGACGTTCTCCTCTTCGCCCACGGCTTCAACATCCGATTCGACCAGATCCACCCACCGGCCGGGGTGGACGTGGCCATGGTGGCGCCCAAGGGTCCGGGCCATCTGGTGCGGCGCGAGTTCTCCGCCGGCGGAGGCGTGCCGTCGCTCATCGCCGTGGACCAGGACGCATCGGGCAAGGCTCGGGAGCTGGCCCTGTCCTACGCCCATGCCCTGGGAGCCACGCGGGCCGGGGTGTTGGAGACCACCTTCGAGGAGGAGACCGAGACCGATCTCTTCGGGGAGCAGGTGGTGCTCTGCGGCGGCATCACCGAGCTGGTCATGGCCGGCTTCGAGACTCTGGTGAACGCCGGCTACCAGCCCGAGTCGGCGTACTTCGAGTGCCTGCACGAGCTCAAGCTCATCGTCGACCTCATGTACGAGCACGGGATCACCGGCATGCGCTACTCCATCTCCGACACTGCCGAGTACGGCGACCTCACTCGGGGCCCGCGCATCATCTCGCCGGCCGTTCGGGAGGAGATGGCTCGCATCCTGGAGGAGATCCGCAGCGGGGAGTTCGCCGAGGAATGGATCGCCGAGAACCGCGCCGGGCGCCCCCGCTACAAGGAGCTGCGGGCCAAGGGCGCTGAGCACCCCATCGAGAGGGTGGGCGCCGAGCTGCGCCAGATGATGCCGTTCATATCCGCCGGCAAGGAGCGGCCCCAGGACGTCAGCGGCGGGTAGCGCGAGCTCCTCGTAGAGCGAGGAGCGAACCCGTTGCCGCGGGGACTCAGCTGATCTAGCGTCCTCACCGATGGCCGTCGGTACGCCCAGCCCACGCCGGCCGGCCGAGCGACTCCGCTTCAGGCGCAACGTCGACCGCCTCACGGCGAGGCAGCTGGCCATCCTGCGCAGGGCCTTCGAAAGGTCATGGCAAATCGCCGACGACCGAGGCCATGGCCGGTTGGCGGGCGAGCACAGCCTGCCCTTCGCCGAGTTCGACGACTTGCGCCTCGTCACGTACGAGGAGTCGGCATAGTCGTGAGAACACCGGAAGGAACTGATGGCGTCAATGGATAGAGAACTGGCGGCCGTAGAGAACGCCAAGGCGTATCACGTGGGGAGTTCCTCCTCGTGCGCATAACGGGCGAGAAGCCCAACGGGTGTTACGTCCTCGGTCTGGAGCGGAGCTTGCTCGATGTCGAGCCTCCTGCGTTCATGGCTACTTGGTTGCTGCCGCCCAACGTGCGATGCCGTCCAGAACCCACGACGTACGAGTACCAGGAGGCGTTCAGGATCGGCCTGAAGCGCGAGGTGGTCACACTGCACCATGCGGGGGGCGAATTGTCCGTGGAAGTCGAGGATCTCAGCCCGAGGCTGAAGGCCTGGTCGCCTCGCGGAGTGCCGTCGGTCCGGTCCTGAGCCCCGATGCAGGCATTCCGGCTGAGGGAAGCGAAGCGGTTGGTTACTCGCGGAAGTTCGACTTCACCGAGGCGTTCCAGGACGCGATCGCCAAGATCCCCGTGCCCTCCATACCTGATTGGCTGACGAACTACTCGGTGCTGGAGATCGGTGCTGAGATTGGCGGCATCGCCGGCTTCAACCGGATGTTCGTACGGGTTCGAGCGAACTAGCCCCACTGGCCAGGTCGACCGGGCGGATGCACTTCGCCCAATGTGACGCCGGAGCTCGACGCTGTTTCAGACGCGCCGGTGGCCCGCCCGGGTGAATTGCTATGCGAGTCGCTCCACCACGTGGTCCACGCAGGCCGTGAGCGCGGCCACGTCGTCGGGCTCGATGGCGGGGAACATGGCGACACGCAGCTGGTTGCGGCGCAGCTTGCGGTAGGGCTCGGTGTCCAGGATCCCGTTGGCCCGCAGCACCTGGCAGACCTGTTCGGCGTCGACGGAGGCGTTGAGGTCGATGGTGCCCACGACGTGGCTGCGCTCGTCGGGCTTGGCCACGAACGGAGAGGCGTAGGACGACGACTCCGCCCACCCGTACAGGTGCTCGGCCGAGCGGTCCGTCCGTGACGCCGCCCACTCGAGACCACCGCCGGCCAGCATCCACTCGACCTGGTCGGCGAGCAGGTAGAGCGTGGCGAGGGCCGGGGTGTTGTAGGTCTGGTCGAGCCGGGAGTTCGTGACAGCCGTCCTTAGGTCGAGCGTGGCCGGGACCCACCGGCCCGACCCGCCCACCCGCTCGGCGCG
>JADDQT010000355.1 GCA_016781225.1 Actinomycetota bacterium | reverse complement strand
GCTCACGGCCTCGGTGAAGCCCACGATGCGGTAGTTGGACTGGTGGACCTTGAGCACGAGCGCCGGGTCCGTGCCCGAGACGGCCTGCTCGTAGTCCCGCCGCCGGGTGCGGTTGGTGGTACCCACCTCCACGAGGTGGGCCCCCGACTCGGCCATCACCTCCGGCACCCGGAAGCCGCCGCCGATCTCCACCAGCTCGCCTCGGCTCACGACCACGCTCCGGCCGCGGGCCAGGGCGGCCAGCACCAGCATCACCGCCGCCGCGCCGTTGTTGACCACGAGCGCGGCTTCCGCTCCCGACGCCCGGGCCAGCAGGGCTGCGGCGTGGCGACTGCGTGAGCCTCGCTTGCCGGTGGCCAGGTCCAGCTCGAGGTTGGCGTAGCAGGCCCCCTGGTGGTGCTCGACGGGGGCCCTTCCCAGGTTTGTGTGCAGCAGCACGCCGGTGGCGTTGATCACCGGCCGGAGAAGTGCTCGGGACACGGCCTCGGCCCGGGCCCGCGCCGAGGCAGGGTCGCCAGCGGCTATGGCCTCGCGGGCCGCGTCCACCAGCAGGGGATGTGGCAGCCCTACGTCGACCAGCTCCCTGGCCAGGGCGTCGACGGACGGCGGTCGCATCGAGGCCAGCCTAGAGGTGGGATCGAGGCCGCCCTTCGCGGCGGGTTACGGCGGTATTGGGACTGGTACAGCCCATCGGAACTACCGGGCATGTTCGTCGAAGGCGAAAGACCTGGTCACGCTGGAATCCAAGAAGACGAACATGTCCGGTAGTTCCGCATGGCTGTACCTGGTGGCACGATGAAGGTCCCGTGCGGCGGTTCGTCAAGGTCCTCGTCATCGTGGTGCTGTGTGCCGTCACCGTGCCGCTGGCCGCGGCCGCCACCTTGCTGGCCACGATGCTGTTCGCTCCCTTGCCGGCCGTCCTTCCCGACCCCCGACCGGGCATGGTGTCGCAGCCGAGCAACGTGTACCTCCTCGAAGCCAACGGGGACCGACGCCAGATCTCCGCCTTCCGAGAGTTCGAGCAGAACCTCCCCGTCAACAAGCCCGACATCCCCCGGGTGCTCAAGGATGCGGTGGTCGCCGCCGAGGACAGGAGCTTCTACTCCCATGGCGGCGTGGACCCCCGCGGGAGCCTGCGTGCTCTGCTCGCCGACGTTCGCAATCGATCCGTGGTCCAGGGTGGTTCCACCATCACCCAGCAGTACGTGAGGGCCGCCTACGTGTCGCGCGAGCGGACCCTCGCCCGCAAGGTCCGAGAGGCGGTGCTGGCCCAGCAGCTGGACCGCCAGGTGGACAAGGACGAGATCCTCTTCCGGTACCTCTCGAGCATCTACCTGGGCGAGGGTGCCTACGGCGTGGGAGCGGCGTCGGAGACTTACTTCCGCAAGCCCGTGAACGAGCTGACGTTGTCGGAGGCGACCACGCTGGCCGGCCTGATCCCCTCACCGAGCCGCTACGAGCCCCGGGGCAATCCGGGCCTGGCCGAGACCAAGCGCCGGATCGTCCTTCAGAACATGCTGCGGGAGGGCGTCATCGACCAGCGTCAGTTCGACGAGGCCATCCAGCAGAGGATCTGGCTCGCGACCCAGGGCCCGCCGGAGGGGCCGGTCACGTTGGTCCACCCGCCCCGGGAGCAGGTCACCGAGTTCCCGTACTTCGTCGACTACGTGCGCCGGTACCTGATCGCCAAGTACGGCCCGGCGAAGGTCTTCCGGGGCGGGCTCGACATCACCGTCACCCTCGACCCGGTCAGGCAGGCTCAGGCCGAGGCCGAGGTGGCGTCCCAGCTGAAGGGCACGAAGCCTCCGTTGGAGATGTCGCTCGTGGCGGTGGAGCCACCCACCGGCTACGTCAAGGCTCTGGTGGGGGGCCGTGACTTCGCCGCGTCGCAGGTGAACCTGGCTCTCGGGGGGTGCCCCGACCGGCCGACGGAGGCGCGGGTCAAGGTCGAGGTGGCGGCGGCGTGCTGGGAGTCGCCGGGAGTCGACGGCGGCGGAACGGGACGCCAGCCCGGCTCGGCGTTCAAGCCCTTCGTGCTCACCGCCGCCCTGTCCGAGGGCGTGCC
>JADDQT010000354.1 GCA_016781225.1 Actinomycetota bacterium | reverse complement strand
TTGGCGCCGAAGCACTCGGTCCACGAGGCCGCGACCTCGTACCCGGAGCTGGCGGACATTGTGTCGACTTGACCATTCCGACGATCTTCGCGACCACCTCGGCGCTGGCGACACCGGGTTCGAGGCTGCTGCGCTCAGGGGCGAGAGCGGCCGTCTGACCTCGACCGACTTCTCGCCGACCATGGTCGAAGTCGCCCGCCGCCGTGGCGCCGAGCTGGGGCTGGGCAACGTTGAGCACCGGGTGATGGACGCCGAGCACCTCGAGCTTGCCTCCGACTCGGCGGCCGGCGTGCTCTGTCGGTTCGGCTACATGCTGATGGCCGATCCGGCTGCGGCACTTTCGGAGACCCGTCGGGTGCTGCGCCCAGGCGGGCGGGTGGCGCTAGCCGTTTGGGGGGCCCCGGAGCGCAACCCGTTCTTCGCCGTGGTTGTCATGCTGCTGGTCGAGCGGGGCTACATGCCAGCACCGGGGCCCGGTACGCCGAGCCCGTCAGCATGGCTAGTGCGGAGCGGACTCGGGGACTGCTCGAGGGCGCGGGCTTCGACGCCGTGCGCACCGAGGAGGTGCCCGTACGCTTCCCCGTCGCCGACATTGATCAGTACATCGCCATCACCACGGCCACAGCTGGGCCGATGGCAATGGCGCTCCGGGGGGTGTCTGAGATACAGCGGGAGGAGCTCAAGGCTCAGCTCGCAGAGGCGTTCGCCCCCTTCGTCGCCGAATCGGGCTACGAGCTCCCAGGCCTTGCTCTCGCCGCGGTCGCAAGCTGAGTTGTTCGTAAGGCAAGCGGACCCAGACTCCTGCGACGACCAGGGCAACGAGTCACGGCGAGGCGGGTGTCTCGAAACGCCGGGACGGGGGGACGCGCGCGAGGTAACCGGCGGGGCCGAGCGTTACCGGCGCACGGTATCGCCCGGGCAATCAGCGGGAGGCGCCGGCGAGGAACGTGGCGACGATGTACGTGGCGTGCCGATCGAGGGAACCCCGGCCCCGGTCGTAGCGCATCGTCGTCCGCGGATCGGAGTGGCTGGCGGCCTCCTGGACGTCTCGAAGCGGCACTCCGGCGTCGAGGGCGGCGGTGATGAAGGAGTGGCGGAGACTGTGGGGGCTGATGCGCTTCGTGATCCCGGCTCTGCAGGCTAGGCGCTTCACGGTGCGGTCGGCGGCGTAGCGGTCCATGCGCTCGCCCTTGGCACCGAGGAAGATGGGTCCGCTCGTCCGCTCCCCGATGTAGAGGTCGAGCACCCGGGAGGTGCGTGGCGCCCGGGGGACGGTGGCACGCTTTCCTCCCTTGCGAACGATCTTGAGGGTCCGGTGCCCACGCTCGAAGTCGAGATCGGCGATGTCGGCGCCGAGGGCCTCGGAGATGCGAAGCCCGTTGAGGGCCAGCACCAAGGCCAGGGCGTGGTCGCGGGCCGAGCCGAGGCCGGCCTGGACCAAGAAGGCGCCCAGCTCGTTGCGGTCCAGGCCCAGGGTGCGGGACTCGTAGTCGACCTTGGGTCGGCGCACGTTCAGGGCCGGGTTGCGCTCGACGAAGCCTTCCTGCTCGCAGTAGCGATAGAAGCTGGCCAGGGTGGACAGGCGTCGAGCCACCGTTGAGCGCATACGCCCGCTCTCCTCCATCCACCGCCCAAACAACTCGAGATGAGCGCGGCGGACGCTGAACAGCGCCAGGTCCCCCCTCGTGGCACCAGGTGGTGAACAGGCGCAGGTCAGTGGCATAGCTGGTGCGGGTGCTGCCGCAGTAACCGGCCAGGAACCCGGCGATAGCGATGGTCTCCGCCCGCTCGGCGGGATCGTCGGCACGTACGACTTGGACGGTGGTGGTGGACATGACGCCCTCCTCGGTCAACCCAGCCCGGAGTGGCTGGAACCGAAGCACACACCCCAAGGAGTTGTTCGATCGCCTGCCGTTATCGAGCGCGCTCGATGTGTCCGAAGTGGGGCGGCCGGTCACCGATGGTCGGTTGAAGATCGCAGTGCGTT
>JADDQT010000012.1 GCA_016781225.1 Actinomycetota bacterium | reverse complement strand
GCGCCAGGAACAACGACAGGAGCAGTCCAGCCCGGCCGCCGCCGACGCGGTACCGGCTCCCGAAGAGCAAGAGCAGGGTCCGAGCAACGCTGACGAAAGGGGTGAACCGGCGCCACCGCAGGAGAAAAGCGAGGGCGGCGGCGACGAGTAATGGGTCAAGACAAGTAATGGGTCAAAAGGTCAATCCCTACGGGTTCCGCCTCGGCGTGACCACCGACTGGAAGTCTCGCTGGTTCAACGACCGCGGCTACCAGGACCAGGTGGTGGAGGACTGGAGGATCCGCGACTACCTCATGGGTCAGCTCGAGCGGGCCGCCGTCAGCCGCATCGAGGTCGAGCGCACGCGAGACCGTCTTCGCATCGACCTGCACACGGCTCGGCCGGGCATCGTCATCGGGCGCCGCGGCGCCGAGGCAGACCGGCTGCGCACTGAGCTGGCCAAGATGACGGGCAATGCCAAGGTGCAGCTGAACATCCAGGAGATCAAGCAGCCCGAGCTCGACGCAGCTCTCATCGCTCAGGGCATCGCCGATCAGCTGGCCGGCCGGGTGAGCTTCCGCCGGGCCATGAAGCGTGCGGTGCAGACGGTTCAGAAGGCCGGCGCCCAGGGCATTCGCGTGCAGTGCGCGGGCAGGTTGGGCGGTTCGGAGATGTCCCGCAAGGAGTCCTACCGCGAGGGAAGAGTGCCCCTGCACACGCTCCGAGCCGACATCGACTACGGCCTGCGAGAGGCGCGTACCTCCGTCGGACGCATTGGCGTCAAGGTGTGGATATACAAGGGCGACATCCTCCCCTACAAGCTCTCCAGCGAGGACAAGATCAGCCGTGAGGCCGCCATGGCGGTGGGAGAGACGTCTGGGCAGGGTCGTCCGCGGCGGATCATCTCCGCCGGAGGGGGCCGCCGCCGACCCGAGCAGGGCGAGCCGGGCACGGTTCAACCCGATGAGGCAGCAGCACCGACCGAGGAGGAGACCACAGTCGACGTGGCGGCCGATGCGGAGACGACTCAGGCAGACGCCACCGAGCCGGCCGAGAGCAAGCCGCTCATCAAGGAGGTCGACCCCGACATCGAGCGACTTCTCGCCGAGGAGGAGGAGATCGAGCGTCGCACCCGCGAGCACCACGAGGCCCCCCACTTCCGTGATTACTGAGATTTCGTCCGCCGAGGCGGGTCCTGTCCCTCAGGGTCCCTCCCAGCGGCTTTCCCCAGCTCCGCTGGGGCCCCACCGCTGGGGCCCTCCCTACGGGCCACCCGCCTCGCCTCGCTGCGCTCGCCCGACCTTGGCCTGCTCGCGGGCGCGGCGTCTTGGAGGTGGGTTTGGATGTTGATGCCCAAGAAGGTGAAGCATCGCAAGCAGCAGCGAGGGCGCGTCTCTGGTACGGCCAAGGGCGGCAGCGCTGTGAGCTTCGGCGACTACGGCATCCTGGCCCTCGAAGGGGGCTGGATCACCGCCCGCCAGATCGAGGCGGCCCGTATCGCCATGACCCGGCACGTACGCCGCGGCGGCAAGGTGTGGATCCGGGTCTTTCCCGACAAGCCGGTTACCGAGAAGCCGGCAGAAACGCGGATGGGTTCGGGCAAGGGCAGCCCCGAGCACTGGGTCGCAGTGGTCAAGCCGGGACGCGTGATGTTCGAGCTGGCCGGCGTGGACGAGGACCTGGCCAAAGCGGCCATGGAGAAGGCCATCCAGAAGCTGCCCATCAAGGCCAGGTTCGTCGTGCGCCGCCAGCAGGAAGGAGTGGAGGTCTGATGGCGACTCGAAGGGCAGAGGAGCTCCGTTCCCTCGATGTCGGCGAGCTCGAGAGCCGCTTGGCGGAGGCCAAGCAGGAGCTGTTCAACCTGCGCTTCCAGATCGTCACCGGCCAGCTGGACAACAACGCCCGCATCGGCCAGGTCAAGAAGGACGTGGCCCGGATGAACACTGTCCTGCGGGAGAGGGAGATCGCCGAGGCCGAGAGCCTGGAAGGGGCAAGTGATGTCTGAGGTTCAGAGCCGGTCGGAGACAGGTGCCGGGGACGTGCCCCGCCCCAACCCGCGGAAGGTCCGCGAGGGAACCGTTGCGTCGACGGCCATGGACAAGACCGTCGTCGTCAGCGTCATCGAACGGGTTCGCCACCCCCGCTACGCCAAGACGATGCAGCGCACCAAGCGGCTCCTCGCCCACGATGCGCAGAACGACCTCAGGGTTGGCGACCGCGTGCGGGTGCAGGAGACGCGGCCCCTCTCGAAGCGCAAGCGTTGGCGCGTCGTCGAGGTCCTGGAGCGAGCCCGGTGATTCAGCAAGAGTCGCGGCTGCGGGTGGCCGACAACTCGGGGGCCAAGGAAGTGCTCTGCATCAAGGTCCTCGGCGGCTCGAGGCGGCGCTACGCGTCCATAGGCGACATCTTCGTCGCCAGCGTCAAGGACGCCATCCCCGGTGCGGCCGTCAAGAAGGGCGACGTCGTGCGCTGCGTAGTGGTCCGCACCAAGAAGGAGAAGCGGCGATCGGACGGCAGCTACATCCGTTTCGACGAGAACGCCGCCGTTCTCATCAACGACCAACAACAACCGAGGGGCACCCGCATCTTCGGCCCTGTGGGCCGGGAGCTACGGGACAAGCGCTTCATGCGCATCATCTCCCTCGCCCCCGAGGTCCTGTGATGTTTCGCCTCGCAAGCGGAGCTTGCTCGGCGAGCTCTTCGGAATCGGCACCGACCGGCGGAGCCGGATCGGCACCGATGCTCATGGATGTCGAGGAGGTGACCACGTGAAGCTCAAGAAGGGCGACAGAGTACGGGTGTTGGCCGGGAAGGATCGGGGCAAGGAGGGCGAGATCAGCCGCGCCCTGCCCGAGAAGAACAAAGTCATCGTGGACGGGGTGAACGTGGCCAAGCGCCACCAGCGCTCGACGAAGGAGACCATGCAGGGCGGCATCATCGACAAGGACATGCCGCTTCCGGCCTCGGCCGTGGCCATCCTCTGCCCTACCGACGGGCCAACCCGGATCGGCTACCGCGTCGACGAGAGCTCCACCGGAGGCCGGGTCAAGGTGCGAATCTGCAGGAAGTGCGGAGGTGATCTGTGATGCCGCCCGTAGCCACCACCTCCCGGCCCCGACTGAAGCAGCGCTATGAGAGCGAGGTGCGCGCTCAGCTCAAGGAGCAGCTGGGCCTCTCCAACATCATGGAGGTGCCGCGCTTCGAGAAGATCGTGCTGAACATGGGCGTCGGCCTGGCCGCTCAGCAGTCGTCGCTCCTGGAAGGTGCGGTTCGTGACTTGGCGGCGATCTCCGGCCAGAAGCCGCTGGTCACCCGGGCCAAGAAGTCGATCGCCGGGTTCAAGCTCCGGGAGGGGAACGCCATCGGCGCCAAGGTGACTCTGCGAGGTGACCGTATGTGGGAGTTCCTGGACCGCCTCATCGCCCTGGCCATCCCCCGTGTACGAGACTTCCGCGGCCTGCCGCCGAACGCCTTCGACGGGCGTGGCAACTACACCTTCGGGGTCGTCGAGCAACTCATCTTCCCCGAGATCGACTACGACCGGGTGGACACGGTGCGCGGCCTCGACGTCACCATCGTGACCACCGCTCGCACCGACGCCGAGGGCAAGGCCCTCATCCAGGCGTTCGGGTTTCCGTTCAAGCGTGAAGGTGAGAACTGACATGGCCAAGAAGGCGCTCATACAGAAGCAGCAGCAGAAGCCCAAGTACAAGGTGCGGGGCTACACGCGCTGCCGGCGGTGCGGACGACCCAAGGCGGTCTTCCGCAAGTTCGGCCTGTGCCGGATCTGTCTGCGCGAGCTGGCGCACGCCGGTGAGCTTCCCGGTGTCGTCAAGGCGAGCTGGTAGGGGAGGGCGCCCATGACCATGACCGACCCCATCGCCGACATGCTCAGCCGGATCCGCAACGCCAACACGGCGATGCACGACACCGTGCGCATGCCCTCGTCCAAGCTCAAGGAGTCCCTCGCCATCGTCTTGGAGAGGGAGGGATACATCGAAGGCTTCAGCGTCGGGGAGAACGACGACCGTCCCGGGAAGGCCCTCGAGATTCGGATGAAGTACTCGCCGGACCGCGAGAGGACGATCTCCGGCCTTCGCCGCATATCCAAGCCGGGGCTGCGCGTCTACACCAAGGCCGACCGTCTCCCCAGGGTGCTCGGCGGTCTGGGAGTGGCGGTGCTGTCCACCAGCCAAGGGCTCATGAGCGATCGTGAGGCCCGCCAGCGGCGAATGGGCGGTGAGGTGCTGTGCTACGTGTGGTAACCGGCCAGAGCCCTCCCCGAAAGGTCTGAGATGTCGAGAATCGGACGATCACCGATCCCGGTGCCCGAAGGCGTCGAGGTGTCCGTGGCGCGCCGACGGGTCACCGTGAAGGGCCCGAACGGCACACTCGAGCGCGCCATTCCGGGCGAGATCGACGTCCGCCGGGAGGAGACCGAGGTTCTGGTGGAGCGGGCAGGGGACGACCGGCGCAACCGGGCCCTGCACGGCCTCACCCGGGCCCTGGTCAACAACATGGTGGTCGGGGTCACGGCCGGGTTCTCCAAGGAGCTGGAGATCGTCGGCGTCGGCTACCGAGTGACGTCGCACACCCCGCAGCGCCTGGAGCTGGCGCTGGGCTTCAGCCACGGCGTGGCCGTCGACGCCCCGGAGGGGATCAACTTCGAGGTGCCGGCACCCACTCGCATCCTCGTCAGGGGCGTGGACAAGGAGCTGGTGGGCCAGGTGGCGGCCAACATCCGAAAGATCCGCAAGCCCGAGCCCTACAAGGGCAAGGGCGTCCGCTATGCCGGCGAGCACGTCCAGCGCAAGGCTGGGAAGGCAGGCAAGTAATGACCCGTCAGCGCGAGGCGCAGCTACGCATCAGACGCCATCGGCGGGTGCGCAAGAAGGTCACCGGAACGAGTGAACGGCCTCGGCTGGCCGTTTTCCGTTCGAACCGGCACATGGTGGCGCAGGTCATCGACGACGAGACGGGGCGAACCCTGGCGGCGGCGTCGTCGGTGGAGAAGGAGCTGCGGTCGGCCAACGCCGGGAACACGGGCAACAAGGCGGGTGCCACCGCCGTCGGGCGCCTCGTAGGCGAGCGGGCCAAGGCTGCCGGCGTGTCGCGGGTGGTGTTCGACCGCGGTGGGTTCCGCTATCACGGGCGCGTGGCCGCCCTGGCCGATGCCGCCCGCGAAGCCGGGCTCGAGTTCTAGAGACATTGAGAGGAAAGCATGGGTGAAGGTCAGTTCGAGGAACGAGCCATTGGCAGGCCCAACCGGGTGGCCAAGGTGGTCAAGGGTGGGAGGCGATTCTCCTTTGCCGCCCTCATGGTCGTCGGGGATGGCCAGGGCAAGGTCGGCCTTGGTTACGGCAAAGCCAAGGAGGTGGCCCTGGCCATGCAGAAGGCGGGCGAGGACGCCCGCAAGAACGTGTTCGGTGTGCCGCTGGCCGGCTCCACCATCACCCATCCCATCATGGGTGTGGCCGGTGCCGGCCGTGTGCTGCTGAAGCCCGCCGCACCGGGTACGGGCGTCATCGCCGGCGGAGCCGCCCGGATCATCCTCGAGGCGGCGGGCATCCACGACGTGCTCGCCAAGTCCCTCGGGTCCTCCAACGCCATCAACGTCGCTCACGCCACCATCGCCGGTCTAAAGGCGCTGAAGTCCCCCGACGACGTTGCCCGTCTCCGGGGCAAGAGCCCCGAGGAGGTCACGCCCAAGGGAGTCCTGGCCGCGTACAGGGAGACCAAGCGGGGTCCCCACGTCCCCGAGGTGGTGGCGTAGCAATGCCTGAGATGTTGCGCGTCACTCAGACGAAGTCGGCGATCGGCACCAAGCCGAAGCACCGGGGCACGCTGCGCGCGTTGGGCCTAGGCCGCATCGGCAAGGCGAACACACTGCCCGACCGTGCCGAGATCCGCGGCATGATCGCCCGCGTCCCCCACCTGGTGGCCGTGGAACCGGTGACTGAGTCATGAAGCTGCACGACCTGCATCCTGCTCCCGGCTCCACCAAGCGCCGCAAGCGGGTGGGGCGCGGAACCGCCGGCCGGGGAGGAAAGACCGCGGGTCGAGGCACCAAGGGGCAGGGCGCTCGGGGCACCCTGAAGCCGGGCTTCGAGGGCGGCCAGCTCCCGCTCACCCAGCGGGTCCCCAAGTTGGGCGGGTTCAAGAACCCCTTCCGGGTCGAGTACACGGTGGTGAACCTCGACGCCTTGGAGGAGTTCGACGGGGACGACGTCAACCCGGAGTCCCTGCGGTCCAAGGGCCTGGTTCACAAGCACGGGCTGGTGAAGGTCCTCGGGCGCGGCCAGCTCACCCGCGCCCTGCGGGTGCAGGCCCACGCCTTCTCGCGCTCGGCCGAGGCGGCGATCACCGCGGCGGGCGGTAGCGTGGAGGTCATCCCGTCCCCGCCCGGACGGCCGGCGGCCAAGGGCAACGCCCTCACCAACCGCTAGAGCCGTCACCCCGCAGGAGCAGCCGTGCTCGCCAGCTTCAAGAACATGTTCAAGATTCCGGACCTCCGGAACAAGATCGTGTTCACGCTCCTGGTGATCATCCTCTACCGGGTGGGATCACACGTGCCGGTGCCCGGCATCGACTTCGACGCCGTGCAGCGCTTGGAGGAGACGGCCAAGGCCGGCGGCGTGCTCGGCTTCTTGAACCTCTTCTCGGGCGGGGCCCTCACCCGCTTCGCCGTGTTCGGCCTCGGCATCATGCCCTACATCACGAGCTCGATCATCGTGCAGCTCCTCGGCGTCGTGATCCCCAAGCTCGAGCAGTGGCGGAACGAGGGCGCCGTCGGCCAGCGCAAGATCACTCAGGCCACCCGGTACCTCACCGTGGCCCTGGCCATCATGCAGTCCACCGGTCTGGCGTTCGCCTTCCACAACGGCGCGCCCGGGCTCGGTGTCGGCGACGACGTCGACCTCATCCCCAACTTCACCGTCCCCCGGGTGTTGCTGGTGGTGCTGTCCATGACGGCGGGAACGGCGTTCGTCATGTGGCTGGGCGAGCTGATCACGCAGCGAGGCATCGGGCAGGGCATGTCGATCCTGATCTTCGCCAGCGTGGTGTCCGGTCTCCCCGCCGGCGGTGCTTCGGTGAGGGCCGAGGGAGGCGACGTGAAGTTCGCCATCATCCTCGTGGTGACCCTGCTGCTCATCGCCGCCGTCGTCTTCGTGGAGCAGGGCCAGCGCCGCATCCCGGTGCAGTTCGCCAAGCGGGTGGTCGGGCGGCGCATGTACGGCGGGCAGAGCACCTACATCCCGCTCAAGGTGAACCAGTCGGGTGTCATCCCCATCATCTTCGCCAGCTCGGTGCTGTACTTCCCGGTGCTGCTCTCGAACGTGGTCCCCTGGGACGGCGTTCGCAGCTTCATCGACAAGAACCTGGCCCAGCCCACGAGCGTTTACTACGTGGTGCTCTACGGGATCTTCATCGTCCTCTTCGCCTACTTCTACACCGCCATCGCCTTCGATCCCCGACAGCAGGCAGACCTCATTCGCAAGCAGGGGGGCTACATCCCGGGCATCCGTCCCGGAGAGCGCACCGAACGCCACCTGGCCTCCATCCTCAACCGCATCACGCTGCCCGGATCGCTGTTCCTGGCCTTCATCGCCCTGCTCCCGTCGATATTCCTGGCTGCCTGGGACGTGAACAACTATCCCTTCGCCGGCGCCACCCTGCTGATCGCCGTTGGCGTGGCTCTGGAGACCATGAAGCAGATCGACAGCCAGCTCATGATGCGCAACTACGAGGGCTTCCTGAAGTAAGTGTCCGAGGCTCAGGGTCCGAGGCTCCTAATCTTCGGCAAGCAGGGTGCCGGCAAGGGCACCCAGTGCGTGCGCCTGTGCCGTCACTACCGGGTGCCGCACATCTCCACCGGTGACATGTTCCGCGCTGCGGTCCAGTCCGGATCGCAGCTCGGAGAGCGCCTGGACAGTTACATGCACGCCGGCGAGCTGATCCCCGACGACCTGGTGATCGGCGTCGTGAGCGAGCGCCTGAGCGAGGAGGACGCTGCCCGAGGCTTCGTCCTCGACGGGTTTCCCCGCACCACCGCCCAGGCGGAGAAGCTGTCCGAGCTGCTGGCGCCCGGCGACGTGGACCTGGTCCTGTCGCTCGAGGTACCCACCGAGGTGTCCCTCAGGCGCCTGGCCGGGCGGCGCGTGTGCCGGGGCTGCGGCACCAACTACAGCGTGCACAGCCCGCCCGAACAGGGCTGGGAGTGTGATCACTGTGGCGGGGAGGTCGTGCTGCGAAGGGACGATACCGAGCACGCCATCGCCCGGCGCCTCAAGCTCTACGAGGAGCAGACCGAGCCCCTGGTGAGCTGGTACCAGGAGCAGGAGAAGTTGGTTGCCATCGACGGGATCGGGCCACTCGACACCGTCACCGACCGCCTGATCCGAGCCATCGACCGCAGGTGGCCCACCGACCAGGTGAGGTCAGCGTCGTGAGGCGGACCAAGGACGAGATCTCCAAGATGCGCCGTGCTGGCCGGGTGGTGGCCGAGATGCACGACCGCACTCGGTCGGCGGCCCGTCCCGGCGTCACCACCGCCGACCTCGACCGGGTGGCCCGAGAGGTGCTGGAGCGGCGCGGGGCGCGGTCGAACTTCTTGAACTACCACGGCTTTCCGGGAGTGATCTGCACGTCGCCCAACGACATGATCGTCCACGGCATCCCGGGGTCGTACCGCCTCGAGGAGGGGGACATCATCTCCATCGACTGCGGCGCCATCATCGAGGGCTACCACGGCGACGCCGCCTTCACCATGCCGGTCGGCGAGGTGGAGCCCGAGGCGCTCAAGCTCATCGAGGTCACCGAGGAGAGCCTTCGCAAGGGGATCGAGCAGATGGTCGACGGCCACCGGCTGTCGGACATCGGCCATGCGGTGCAGACCGTGGCCGAGGCCGCCGGCTACTCGGTGGTCCGTGAGTACGTGGGCCACGGCATAGGGACGGCCATGCACGAGGAGCCTCAGGTCCCCAACTACGGCGAGCCCGGGAAGGGGCCGAAGCTGCGGGTGGGCATGGTCTTCGCCGTCGAGCCGATGGTGAACATGGGGGGTCCTGGCACTCGCCTGCTCGATGACGGCTGGGCTGTGGTGACCGCCGACGGGAGTCTGTCGGCGCACGCCGAGCACTCCATCGCCATTACCGACAACGGTCCTGAGGTGCTGACCATCCCCGAGAACTGACGTCGACCGTTGGTGCCCGGTTCCCGGCCCGGTTTCCCGGCAGGGCCTGACGCGATATCCTGTCCGGTCGACCTGGCGCGCCACCGGGCTCCCCGGCACACGGTGTCACGCCAGTGCGCCGGGCCCAAGCTGACTGAAGCCCGACTGCACCGAGTCCCATCCTGCCGAAGCTTCCCCCGCAACAAGTGCCCGGAGGTACACCTGCCCAAGCCCAAGGAAGACGCGATCGTGCTCGAAGGCACGGTGCTCGAGCCCCTTCCCAACGCCATGTTCAAGGTGGAGCTCGAGAACGGACACAAGGTCCTGGCTCACAGCTCGGGAAAGATGCGGATGCACCGGATCCGCATCCTGCCGGGGGATCGCGTGCAGGTGGAGATCACGCCCTACGACCTCACCCGAGGCCGAATCACCTACAGGTACAAATGATGAAGGTACGACCCAGCGTCAAGACGATGTGCGAGAAGTGCAAGGTGGTACGCCGGCACGGCCGGGTACTGGTCATCTGCTCCAACGCGCGCCACAAGCAGAGGCAGGGATGAGCGCATGGCTCGCATAGCAGGAGTCGACATCCCCCGAGAGAAGCGGCTGGAGATCGCCCTCACCTACATCTTCGGAGTGGGCCGGTCGAAGGCCCAAGAGGTCTGCCAGGCCACAGGCGTGAATCGCGACACCAGGGTCCGGGACCTCACCGACGACGAGGTGGTCCGGCTCCGAGGCTGGATCGACGCCAACATGAAGGTGGAGGGCGACCTGCGGCGGGACGTGCAGCAGGACATCAAGCGGAAGATGGAGATCAGCTCCTACCAGGGCGTCCGCCATCGCCGGGGTCTTCCCGTCCATGGGCAGCGGACCCACACCAACGCACGCACCCGAAAGGGCCCGAAGCGCACGGTCGCCGGCAAGAAAAAGGTCAGGAAGTAGTAGATGCCCAAGCCCAAGCCAGGTGGCAGGAGGCCGCGCCGCCGGGAGCGCAAGAACGTGGCCTACGGCGTGGCTCACATCAAGAGCTCGTTCAACAACACCATCGTCTCCATCACCGACACCGAGGGGAACGTCATCGCCTGGGCCTCCGCGGGCAACGTGGGTTTCAAGGGGTCACGGAAGTCCACCCCGTTCGCCGCTCAGATGGCTGCTGAAGCATGTGCCCGCCGCGCCATGGAGCACGGCATGCGCAGGGTCGACGTGCTGGTGAAGGGGCCAGGCTCGGGGCGGGAGACGGCCATCCGCTCCCTCCAGAGCACCGGCCTGGAGGTGTCCGGCATCAAGGACGTGAGCCCGATCCCGCACAACGGCTGCCGACCCAAGAAGCGGAGGCGCGTGTAATGGCGAGGTACACCGGGCCGGTCTGCCGGCTGTGCCGCCGGGAGAAGATGAAGCTGTTCCTCAAGGGGCCGAAGTGCGACACCATGAAGTGCCCCATCGAACGCCGGCCCTATCCACCGGGTGAGCACGGTCGTGATCGAATGCGGCAGGGCTCGGAGTACCTGGTCCAGCTCAGGGAGAAGCAGAAGGCGCGCCGCATATACGGCGTGTTGGAGAAGCAGTTCGCCAACCTCTACGAGGAGGCCAACCGCCAGCAGGGGATCACAGGCGAGAACCTCCTTCGCATGCTCGAGCTGCGGCTGGACAACGTGGTGTACCGGGCCTCGTGGGCCTCCAGCCGAAGCCAGGCCCGTCAGCTGGTTCGCCACGGGCACGTGCTGGTGAACTCGAAGCGGGTCACCATCCCGAGCTACCGGGTGCGCAAGGGAGACGTGGTGTCGCTCAAACAGCGCTCACGCGAGCTCATCGTCATCCGTCACAACATGGACACCCTCGACCGCCAATTGCCGCCGTGGCTGGAGAACACGGGCGGCGACAGCGCCGGTGGCGCGTTCGAGGTGGTCGTCCGAGACCTGCCCCAGCGGGAACACATCGACGTGCCCGTCCGGGAACAGCTCATCGTCGAGCTATACAGCAAGTAGCGAGAGGAACTCATGCTGATCATCCAGCGCCCCACCGTCGAGGCCCTCGACGAGGAAGAGGCCAACAGCCAGCGGTTCGCGGTAGGTCCCTTGGAGCCCGGCTTCGGCCACACGTTGGGCAACTCGCTCCGGCGCGCCCTGCTGTCGTCGATCCCCGGGGCCGCGGTGACCCAGCTGCGTTTCGACGACGCCCTCCACGAGTTCAGCACCCTGCCGGGGGTGAAGGAGGACGTCACCGACCTCATCCTCAACTTCAAGGACCTGGTCCTGCGGCTGGAGGGTGACGAGGCGGTCACCGTGCGCCTCGATGTCCGTGGCCCGGGGGCAGCCACAGCCGGCGACATACAGATCACCTCGGAGGTGGAGATCCTCAACCCCGAGCTCCACCTGGCCCAGCTCAACGAGCAGGGCCGACTGGCCGTCGACATCACCGTCGAGCGGGGTCGTGGCTACGTCTCGGCGGACCGGAACAAGCGATCCTCCACCATCGGCGTCATCCCGGTGGACTCCATCTTCTCCCCCGTCCGCCGTGTCGCCTTCACTGTGGAGCCCACCAGAGTGGAGCAGTCCACCGACTTCGACCGCCTTGTGCTGTCCATCGAGACCGACGGCTCCATCTCTCCCAAGGAGGCCCTGGCCTCGGCAGGAGACACCATGCGCTCGTTGATGGGCCTGGTGGCCGACATGAGCGACGCTCCACAGGGCCTCGAGCTCGGCGACCTGAGCACGGTCAGCAGCGGCTCGCCGGACCTCGACCTGCCCATCGAGGAGCTGGACCTCTCCGAGCGGCCCCGCAACTGCCTGAAGCGGGCCCAGGTGAACACCGTCGGGGAGCTGGTGGAGAAGACCCACGACGACCTCTTGGCCATCACCAACTTCGGGCAGAAGTCGCTCGACGAGGTGCTCCAGAAGCTGGACGAACGCGGCCTCAACCTCCGCGACAACCGGCCGGCGTAGAGCTCGGACATGCCTGGGAGGCCCAAGAAGGGACATCGCCTCGGCAGTGACGCCGCGCACCAGAAGGCGATGATGGGCAACCTGGTGGCGTCGCTGATCGCCGCCGAGGCCCTGGTCACAACGGAGACCAAGGCCAAGGCCCTCCGGCCGGTCATGGAGAAGGTCATCACCAAGGCAAGGAAGGGCGGCGTCCACCGTCACCGTCAGGTGGTGGCGTTCATCCGGGACAAGGACATGGCCCACAAGCTCTTCGAGGACATCGGGCCTCGCTACGAGGATCGCCCCGGTGGCTACACCCGCATCCTCAAGCTCGGGCCCCGTCATGGGGACAACGCCCCGATGGCCCGCATAGAGCTCGTCTGACTCTCTTCGAGTGACGCTGTTCGAAGAGGGGACGCCCCCCCCTTCGGCCCCGGGCCCCGGCCCGACACAGCGCATCCGGATGACCGTCGCCTACGACGGCAGCGGCTTTCACGGCTTCGCCGCCAATCCCGGTGTCACCACCGTGGCCGGAAGCCTGGTCGAAGCCATCACCAAGGTTCTCGGCCATCCGGTGGCGCTCACCTGCGCCGGGCGCACCGACAGCGGGGTGCACGCCTGGGGCCAGGTGGTGCACTTCGACATTGCAGGGGATGCCGACGTGGACCGGCTGCAGCGCTCGCTCAACAAGATGCTCGCCCCCGAGGTGGTGGTGAGGGAGGCCTCCGTCTCGGTGCCGGGGTTCGACGCACGCCGCTCGGCCACCGGTCGCCGCTACCGGTATACGGTGCTCAACCGGCCGTTGCCCGACCCCTTTCTGGCTTCCACGGCTTGGCACGTTCCCGAGCCCCTCGACCTGCTGGCGATGCAGCTCGCGTGCGATCCGCTCTTAGGGGAGCACGACTGGTCGTCTTTCTGCCGCAGGCCGCCCGCCGCCGACGCGTCGATGGTGCGTGTGGTGCGAGACGCCCGATGGGTGAACGTAGGGGAGTCCGTGCTGCGCTTCGACATCGAAGCGTCGGCCTTCTGCCACCAGATGGTGCGCTCGGTGGTGGGGATGCTCGTCGCCATCGGCCAGGGCAAGAGGCGAGCCGGCGACGTTGCCTGGATCATCCGGTCCAAGGATCGTGCGCTCGCGGGTGAGCCGGCCCCTCCCCATGGGCTGTGCCTCTGGGAGGTGCTGTACCAGTGAGGCGACCGCCGTCGATGCCAGGAGGTATGATCGTGGGCCGTTCCAGCGGAGGATCTTGCGTGCGGACGTTCTCTCCAAAACCCGATGACATCGACCGCGCCTGGCACGTGGTGGACGCCGACGGCTTGGTGCTCGGGCGTCTGGCCTCGGAGACGGCTCGCTTGCTGCGCGGCAAGCACAAGCCCACCTTTGCTCCTCACGTGGACACCGGTGACCACGTGATCGTGGTCAACGCCTCCCGGATCGTCATGACCGCGGGCAAGGCCGACTCCAAGATGGCCTACCGCCACTCCGGGTACCCAGGTGGGCTGAAGAGCCGCAGTTATGCCGAGCTGCTGGCCACCAGGCCGGAGGAGGTGGTCCGCAGGGCGGTGAAGGGGATGCTTCCCAAGGGCACCCTCGGCCGCCAGATGCTGACCAAGCTCAAGGTCTACGCCGGCCCCGACCATCCTCACGCTGCGCAGGGCCCCACGCCGCTGGCACTGGAGCACGCCCGCGCCAACGCGTCCGGGAGGCAGTCGTGACGCCGCCCCTCAACCAGTCCACCGGTCGGCGCAAGGAAGCGGTGGCCCGAGTGCGGATCAGGGCGGGGGCCGGTGTCGTCACGGTCAACCAGCGGCCCATCGAGGCGTACTTCCCGTCCGCCACACAGCGCATGGTGGCCACCGAGCCCCTCCGCCTCACCGACACGGCAGACACCTACGACGTGGATGCCACCATCGACGGTGGTGGCGTCTCCGGACAGGCCGGTGCCCTTCGCCTAGCCATAGCCCGTGGCCTGGTCGAGCTGGATCCCGAGCAGCGGATGGCGCTCAAGCGGGCCGGGTTGCTAACCCGGGACGCCCGCGAGAAGGAGATCAAGAAGTACGGCCTCAAGAAGGCCCGGAAGGCGCCGCAGTACTCCAAGCGGTAGCAGAGGGTTGACCCTCAAGTTCGGCACCGACGGGGTCCGCGGTGTCGCCAACCTGGAGTTGACTCCGGAGCTGGTCGTTGCCCTCGGACGTGCTGCCGCCGAAGTGCTCGGTGGCTCCACGTTCCTGGTCGGTCGTGACACCCGGGTGTCGGGCCCCCTGCTCCAGGCCGCGCTTTCGGCCGGTTTGGCGTCAGAAGGTGTGTCGGTCGTCGACCTCGGCGTGTTGCCCACTCCGGGAGTGGCCTTCGCCTCTGCGGCGCGGGGTTTGCCGGCGGCGGTCATCTCCGCTTCGCACAACCCGTTCCCGGACAACGGCATCAAGCTGTTCGCCGCCGGGGGCCGAAAGCTGCCCGACGACGTGGAGGAGGTGCTCGAGTCTCGCCTCACCCAGGTGCTCGGCGGGGTTGGCGGCGCTCCTGGTTCGTCGGCGCCCACCGCCGAGTCGGTGGGCAGGCTCGATAGGGATGGCAGTGCGCTGGACGAGTACGTCACCCATCTGGTCGGTTCCCTCGAGGGACGGCGGCTCGACCACCTGAGAGTGGTGCTGGACTGCGCCAACGGCGCTGCGTTCGAGGCCGCGCCGCGGGCCCTGGCCGAGCTCGGTGCCGAGGTCGAGGTGATGGGCCATCAGCCCGACGGCACTAACATCAACGACGGTTGCGGCTCTACCTTCCCGATGGCGCTGCAGCGGGCGGTGGTGGCTGCCGGAGCCGACGTGGGGCTGGCCCTCGACGGTGACGCCGACAGGGTGCTGGCCGTCGACGGGCAAGGCGGCCTGGTCGACGGTGACCAGCTTCTGGCGCTCTGTGCCCAGGACCTACGCAGTCGGGGCAGGCTTCGAGAAGACACCGTCGTCGTCACGGTCATGACCAACCTCGGGTTCCGACACGCCATGTCCGCCCGGGGAATCGCCGTGCAGGAGACGGCCGTGGGTGACCGCTATGTGCTCGAGGCGCTGGAGCGCGGGGGTTGGTCGCTCGGTGGCGAGCAGTCGGGCCATCTCATCTTCCGGGAGCTGGCCACGACGGGGGACGGCACCCTCACCGGGCTCATGCTGTTGGACTTTGTCAGCCGCCAGGGCCGGCCGTTGGCCGAGCTGGCTGCAGAGGCCATGACCCGGCTCCCCCAGGTGCTTCGCAACGTGCGCGTTGCCCTTCGCGACCCGGACGTGGTGGCGCGGTTGCGGCCGGCCATCGAAGCCGCCGAGGCCGAGCTCGACGGTAGGGGGAGGGTGCTGGTCCGCCCCAGCGGCACCGAGCCCCTGGTGCGGGTCATGGTGGAGGCGCCCACCGGGCAGCAGGCCGAGGAGACGGTGGCTCGACTGGTTGCCGAGGTGGAGCGGGCGTGCGGGGTGGCGCCGGGCTAGACCTGGGCGGGTTCATGGCATAAGCACTTGTATAATGCTGCCGTGCAACGCACAACGATCATGGCAGATGAGTCAACCGTTGACCGACTCCGGGATCTGGCTCGCCAGCGCCGGGTGTCGTTCGCTGAGGTTGTACGGGAGGCGCTCGAGGAGAAGGCTCGGTCGTACAGGCCGAAGCCGACGAGCATCGGCGCGGGGCAGTCGTCCCCCTCGCGGGCGGCAGCGACCCGAGGTTCGCGTCGGCAACCTCCTCGCTCATGGCGCTGATCCTCGACACCGGTCCGCTGTATGCCTCACTCGATCGGCGTGACCGGGACCATGGACGATGTCGACGCTTGATAGAAGAGACGGATGACGCTCTGCTGATCCCCAGCCCGGTACTGCCAGAGGTGGACTATCTCGTCTCCGAGCGCATGGGCCCGGCGCCGATGCTGGCGCTGCTTGCAGACGTGGAGCGAGCCGCTTACCTCGTCGAGGACCTCACTCAAGATGACTACCCGAGGGTCCGTGAGCTGATGGACCGGTACGCGGACCAGGATCTCGGGTTCGTCGATGCCTCCGTCCTGGCGATCGTCGAGCGGTTGGGAGAGCGCAAGGTCGCCACGCTCGATCGAAGGCACTTCTCAGTGGTGCGGCCGCGCCACGTCGAGGCGCTTGAGCTGCTCCCGGAGTGATGGCCGCCAACGCCGGTCGGCCACTGCCGGCGTAGCGTCAGTGTGCTTGGGGCTACCGGTTGCGGACGGCCTGGACCTGCTCCACGGGAAAGCCCCGGAGGGCGCCCTCCGTGTTGACGTTGAGGACTCCGGTGTCCCCGCCGAGCTGCCAGCGCACTGACCAGGCCACGGTCACCTGCACGTCGTAGACCCCGCGGTCGGTGTACACGTGACTGATGTTGCCGGTCGGCCACGGCCCGCCGGGTCCGGGGTGCGGTCCCGTCTCGGCGTCACCCCAGTTCACGTAGTACACGCCGGTGGCGTCGAGGCGGATGTCGCCGAGGGGCGTGGGCCGCACGTCGCTGACGGTCGTCGGCGAGCGTGGTTCGAGAAAGGCCCGCAGGCCGGTGATGGCCCTGCCAGGGGCGATGTAGGGCTTCGGCGCCGGGAACGGGAACGCCTCCACCACGCCCACGGCGACCTCTTGGGGAGTTAGCACCGGCGCTGCTGGACAAGGAGGAAGCTCTCGCTGCAGCACATCGTTCCAAACGCGGTAGGCGGAGTTGGCAGGGGCGTTGTACTCAGCCGTGGGGATGGTCTGGCCACTGCGCTGATAGCAGAGTCCCAGAGCTGGATCACGACCGAAAGCCAGAATGCGAGTCACATCAGAAACCGCAACCCGGGGACGAGCCGCCGTTGGGCGGCCGCCGGGTCCGTCCGTTCCGGGGTCGGCTCGCTGGCTGGTCGCACCGGAGCAAATCACCTGACTCGTGCCGTTGGTTCCTCGTCGTACTTGTCGCTCCGGGCAGTCGAAGGACTGAGCGGCTGCGGGCAGTTGCCAAGACATCGCCCATATCAAGACGACCAACGCCGACGGCATGCGAACTACGCGGGACACTGAGCGCGTGCCTCGGGTGATTGCCCTGACTTGATGATCTCCGCATTCTTGATTGACCAAGGCGTGGGGTTGAGGTCCTTGGGATCGGCCTCGGGTTGCGTTGGGAGCAGTGTGATGACGTCGACCTCGTCAGGTGGACTAGGCGGGGGGATGCGCACGACCTCAGAGAAGTCCTTGTCGGCCTCAAGGAAAATGCAATTGGGGCGTGCCGCGAGCAACCGGGTCACGCGAGTCTTCCTGTTACCCGGCGGGGTCCTGTACTCACTGAGGTCCGTATTCGCGGACTGGATCAAACCGTCGAGCTCAAGCTGGAACTGCGGGTCGTTGTAGATAGCGCGTAAGCGGGCAGTGTCGTCCACTTGCGGGACCCGGTTCGCGAGCAAACTGCGAATCACATCGCCCTCCACCTGATCCAAGGCGGCGAGAACGCGGTTTACGTACGCCTCGTCGATCGTCGCCGGCACGGCGTAGGGATCGGCCGGAACCGAGCTTGCGGTGGATGGTGGAATGGTCGCCGCTGGCCCCCCGTCACCCTTGCCGTTGCAGCCCGCGGCGAGGACCAGTGCGGCGACCAGTACAAGACTTCGGGCGATCACGGCCCAATGCATATCATGCCAACTGGTGTCTGACCAGTGGTCCGATGGTAGAAACTTCGTCCACACTGCAGCTGCTTTGCCGACAGCTCGCCGAGTCAGCTCGAGGCGGCGCCCGATGGAGTTCAGGCCGCGCCTGGTGGTGCGTTGGCACGGCCGGGGTGTCGGGGGTCGTCGGGGGCGACGAAGGCCCGTTTACCGCTGCCGTCCACCAGGGCCCACCCTTCGTGCGTCTTCATGTGGTGATGGTGGGCGCACAGGCGATCAAGCAGGTCGAACAGGGTGACGTGGCTCTGGGCCCAGTCAAGGCGGTGGTCCACCTGGAGCCGGCCGAGTGCGGAGCAACTCTCCACGGCGCAGGTGGGGTAGAGCCACTCCAGGGCGCTCTGCTGGTGGGCCGTCGGCCGCCTTCCCAGGTGGGCCACCCCCAGCACCTCTTTGCCCTTGGTGGCCACGGCTGCCAGGAAGGGGTCACCGGTTCGGATCATGTCGGCTATGGCCGAGATGGCCACAGGTCCGTAGCCCACCAGCTCGCACAGCTCCCCTTCCCCGGGGTAGCCCCGCAACAACGCCTCCAGGTCCACTCGGACCAGGATCTTGGTGTTGGTGCTGGACTTCTTGGTGGGCTTGTAAGGGCCGGGGCCGTCAGGGCCGGGCTCGGTGGTGCCGGACGCGGGCTCGGCGGCGCCGGGCTGCGATGTCGCCTCTTGCCCACTTCCTTCTCTAGCCAGTTCCGCCAAGGCGTCCGCGGCGTAGGCCTCGAGAGGCTCCCGTCGCCCCTCAGCCCTGGCCTGACGGAACAAGCGGTCCCTCATGGGCTCGAGGGCGGCCATGATGTCGGCGCCCGCCTCGGGGTTGTCCCGCATGTGTAGGTTCCAGGCTCCCTCGGAGTCGCTGTAGGTGCGCAGGTAGCG
>JADDQT010000353.1 GCA_016781225.1 Actinomycetota bacterium | reverse complement strand
CTCGAGGTGGTGGCGGTCCTCTTCGGCCAGCACGGGCGACGCCGGGTCGGCGACGAAGACGTGAGCCGCGGCCGAGCGCAACGCCGGCGCCAGCGCTGGTACGTCTCCACTCGGCACCGGACCGCCGGGCACCTGACTACTTGAAGGCGCTGCGGATCCTCGACAGCATCCCGGTGTCGGCCGGGGTCACGTCTTCGCCGCGGTCGGCAGCCAGCTGGTGCAACAGCTGCTCCTGGGCTTCGGTGAGGCCGGAGGGCGTGTCCACTACCACCTCGACCAACAGGTCCCCCCGGCCGCGGCCATCGACGTGGGGCACGCCTCGACCCCGCAGACGGAAGCTGCGCCCCGTCTGTGTGCCCTGGGGGACCACCAGGTCCTCGGTCCCGTCAAGGGTCTCGAAGGTGAGCGACGCCCCGAGGGCGGCCTGGGTCACCGGCAGGTGCAGTTCGTGCACGAGGTCGTAGCCCTGCCGCCGGAAGCGCGGGTGGGGGAGAACCCGCAGGTGAACGTACAGGTCGCCGGAGGGACCGCCCCGCGGGCCGGCCGCTCCCCGGCCGGTGAGGCGCAGGGTGGTGCCGTCGTCCACCCCGGCCGGGACCTCCACGACCAGGGCTCGGTCCTCTACCACCAAGCCGTCGCCGTGGCACGTGGGGCAGGGCGACGTGACCTCCTGACCGAGCCCTCCGCAGCGACCGCACGGCTGGGTGGTGACCATCTGGCCCAGTAGGGACTGGCGCACCTGGCTGACCTCGCCGGCGCCCCCGCACTGTGAGCAGGTCGTGGCATGGCTTCCCGCCTTGGCGCCGGTGCCCTCGCACGTGTCACACGCCACCGGCAGGCGGACTCCCACCTCCTCCTCGGTGCCGAACACCGCGGCACGGAAATCGAGGTCCAGTGCCACCTCGGCATCCGAACCCCGTGGCGGACCGGACCGCCGGCCCCTGCCGCCGCCGAAGGGGCTCGCTCCGCCGAAGACGGCGTCGAACAGGTCCCCAAGGCCGCCGCCGGCGCCGAAGCCACCGAAGGGATCACCGCCGGCACCGGCCCGCGCCCCTTCGGGGCCTAACCTGTCGTAGCGCCGCCGCCGCTCGGGATCGCGGAGCGTCTCGTAGGCGACGGTGGCCTCCTTGAATCGCTCGGCGGCAGCGGAGTTGTCCGGATTGGTGTCGGGATGCAGCTCCCGGGCCAGGCGGCGGTAGGCCTTCTTGATCTCGTCGTCGCTGGCAGTCTGGGAGACGCCCAGAACCGCGTAGTAGTCAGCGGGCAGCGCTCAGCCCTCGCTCAGGTAACGGCCCAGGCGCTGGCTCACGAGGGCCACGGCCGCCAGGGCGTGTGGATAGTTCATGCGGGTCGGACCCACCACGCCCACCGTGCCACCGCCGTCGCCCAGCTGGTAGGGCGCCACCACCACCGCACACTCGGAGAGTGACTGGTTGCCGTGCTCTGCGCCGATGGCCACAGACAGGCCCTTGTCGATGACGTCCTTCAACAAGGTGACCACCACGAGTTGCTGCTCCAGGATGGCGAGCACGCCTCGCACAGTCTCCACGGTGTCGAAGGCGGCGGCCATGCGCGACGCCCCGCCCACGAACACATGGTCGATCTCGTGATCATGCCCGCCTCCCAGCGAGGCCAGGCCGGCGGCGACCACGCCGTCGGTGTCCACGTCACCGGTGGTGGGCAGAACATCCAAGTCGCCGATGGCGCTGAGGGTGTGGCCCACCAGATGGGCTGACAGGTGGGCGGTGACCGCGGCCAGGCGGTCGTTGTCCGCCTGGTCGGCCAGCTCCAGGGTGCGCTTCTCCACCACGCCGTTGGACAGCACCACCACCACCAGCGCCACATGGGGTGCCAGCCCGACCACCTGCACGGAGCGCACGCTGGCGGCCTGGTGGGGCGGGCCCACCACCACGGCGGCGCAGTCGGTGAGGGTTGAGAGGAAGCGGGACGTATCGTGCAGCATCTGCTCCAGCTCGCCGTGGGCGGTGGCGAAGAAGTCCCGTACCTGGCGCAGCTTGGCCGGCTGCAGGGTGCCAGGGGCGGTGAGGTGATCCACGAAGAAGCGGTACCCCCGGTCGGTGGGCACCCGGC
>JADDQT010000108.1 GCA_016781225.1 Actinomycetota bacterium | reverse complement strand
GTGCAGGGCGGCCACGAGGAACCCGAGCACCGGGACGAGCCGGCCGCGGCGCCCGCCCTGGCCCCCCGACCGGCGTGCACCGGGCTCAACACCGTAGGAGGCGCTTCCGAGGGGCGTGTAGCGCACGAGCCATGGTGGCGCGTCCGAGTGACCTGCTGGGGCACCTACGATCCGGCACTCGACATGCGACGATCCGAGGTCTTCACGCAGTTGCTGTCCGGCGTCGTGGGAGTGGTACTGGTGGCAGCACTTCTCGTGACCTGCACGAGCGACAGGGGCGCCGGTACTGATGCGGAGCGCCGGGAGGCTCCGCCCGCCCCGCCCGAGGTCTACGTAGCCGTGGGAGCCAGCGAGACGGTGGGCGTCGGGGCCGACCTGCCCGAGCAGGCGTGGCCCGAGGTGCTTCGGCGCACCCGCCTGCCCGAGGGCACGGCATTCACCAACGTCGGCATCTCGGGAGCGACCGTCTCCCAGGCCCTCGAGCAGGAGCTGCCACGGGCATTGTCGCTCCGGCCGACGCTCGCCACCGTCTGGCTCAACGTCAACGACCTGACGTCGGGAGTGCCCGCCGACAGGTACGAGGCCCAGCTGGGCCAGCTCGTGCGCGCCCTGCGCAGGGAAGGGTCCACCAAGGTGCTGGTGGCCAACACCCCGCCGGTGCAGCTACTGCCCTCGTACCAGGCGTGCCGGCGCAGCCCTACGGGCTTCTGCGCCCTGGTTGCCTCGCTGCCGCCCGAGGTGATCGCTGGCGCCGTCGAGGCCTACAACGCGGCCATCGAGCGGGTGGCCAGGGCCGAGGGAGCGGTGGTGGTCGACCTCCACGGCGCATCACTCCGGGCCGCCGACGCCGGAGAGTTCGAGGCCCTCGTCGCCGGTGACGGCTTCCATCCGAGCACGCTCGGGCACCGGGCCGTGGCAGATGCCTTCTCGGCCGCCCTCTGACGCCGTCCTCCGGAGAGTTGAGTGGATGCTCCGGCGTCAGTCGAAGACGCTCACGATGTTGGAGAAGTCGTCGGTCCAGACGCTGGGCTTGGGGGACGGCCCGAGCGGCTGCCATCTCCGATCGTCCACCAACCGGCCCAGGTGGACCGGCCGGCGGGCGGCCACCACCCAGACCGAGGCGCTCTTGCCCGCGGCACGCTCGGGAGCGGATACGTCACTGTCATCGCGCACCAAAGCCGTCAGGCCGGCGTCGTGGGCCAGGTCGGCGAGGACGGGACGAAGGTCGAGGTACCGGTTGGTGATGTGAACGGCCAGCACCCCATCGTCGGTCAGCTTGTCCATGTACAGAGCCAGGGCCTCTCGGGTGAGCAGGTGCACGGGTATGGCGTCGGAGTTGAAGGCGTCCACCACGAGGATCTGGAAGCGGCGCTGGGGCTCTCGGGTCAGCGACAGCCGGGCGTCGCCCAGGACGACCTCGGTCACGGGTGGGCAGTCCCGCAGGAACGTGAAGAGCCGGGTGTCGCCGGCCACCCGAGCCACCGTGGGGTCGATCTCGTAGAAGGTCCAGTGCTGGCCCGTCCCGCCGTAGCAGGCCAGGGAGCCGGCCCCGAGACCGACGACGGCCACCCGCGAGCGTGCCTCGCCGCCCGGCAGCTCGGTGAGGGCCTGGCCGATGGGGCCACTGCGGGAGAAGTAGGTGAGTGGCTCGCGCCTGCGGGCCGGGTCGGTGCTCTGGGCTCCGTGGGTGGTGTTGCCGTGCACCAGCCGGTGGAGCCCCGCGCTGCGGTCGTCCACGACCTGCACCACCCCGAAGAAGGTCCGCTCCCGGAACAGGGTGGTGCTGTATCGCTGCCCCACGGGGAGGGTGGCCACCAGGATCACGGCGGCGACGCCGAGTCCCAGACGCACCCGGCGCCCCGAGGCCACCAGGCACGCCAGCAGGGCGGCACCGAAGACCGCCGCTCGAGCCGCCACCTCGCTCGCTCCGGCGGCCGACGCCAACCAGAGGGCGGCGAGGGCAGAGGCACCCAGGACCAGGGGGAACCCGAAGTCGAGGGCGTCGACCCGGGATGCCCAGCGCCCATCGGGAGAACCGTCTCCGTTGGCGGAGTGGGCTCCGCCGGTTGCAGCCGGCCGCAGCAGGCAGGCCAGAACCAGGGCCAGCGGGTACTCGGCCACGCTGTCGAAGACCACCGGGGCCAACAGGGCATTGAAAACCCCGCCGAGCACGCCACCCACCGCCACCCAGAGGTAGAACTCAGTGAGGTGGCGGGCATGGGGGCGGTCCCTCGCCAGCTGACCGTGACACACCAGTCCGGAGAGGAACAGGACCACGAGGTTCAGGGCGAGCAGCAGGCCCACCGGCTCGGTGACGCCGAGGACCACGAGGAAGACGAGTTGGAGGAGCGCCAGCGGCTGGAGGATCGCTGTCAGTCCGAACCAGGGCAGCGCGCTCCGGGAGAAGGCCACGACGAAGGTGAGCAGGTACAGCGCCAGCGGCAACACCCACAGCAGGGGCACGGCGGCGACGTCGGTAGTGATGTAGGTGGTCACCCCGAGCATCAGGCTGGAGGGGAGGAACGACCAGGCGACCCATCGCAGGCGTCGCCGGGGCGTAGGACGGCCGGAGGCGGGACCGCCGGGGCCTTCCGCCGGATCCTCGCTGAGCTGCTCGTGCGGCCCCCCGTGGACCGCACGACCGGTCGAGCGCCACAGGGCGACGGCGCACAGCAGGACGAGCACGACCAGCACCGAGTAGCCGACGGCCCATACGCGGCCCTGGAGACCGAGTCGCAGCCGCGGCTCGACCAGAGCGGGGTAGCTCAGCAAGGCGAGGACGCTGCCCACGTTGCTGGCGCGGTACAGGAAGTACGGGTCGCGGGCTCGGGGGTGGTCGGTGCCGGCGAACCACCGCTGGAGCAGCGGCGCGGTGGTGGCGACGGCCAGGAAGGGAAGCCCCACCCCCACCACCAGCACGCTCAGCAGCCACCAGAGGGGGCGCTCGGCGGGTGTCCCGGAATCTTCGGGCACGGCGATCGGCAGGCTGACCACCGGCACCACGAGCAGGGCCACGTGGAGGGCGGCCTGGCGGCGGGACTGGAGGCGGCGCGTGGACCAGTGGGCGTAGGCGTACCCCGCCAGCAGCGCGGCCTGGAAGAACAGCATGCAGGTGATCCACGTGGCCGGCGTTCCGCCGAGGGTGGGCAGCACCATCTTGGCGAACATCGGCTGGACGGCGAAGAGCAGGGCCGAGCCGACGAAGAGCGTGGCCGAGAACAGCAGCGGCACTGCCCGGTTCGGTGACGATGGCCGGGGGATCGTCTCCGTCTCGGGCTCGGCCTGGGTCATTGTGTGGGCACGGTGGGGGCTTGGCGGGGTCACGGCGTCGGATGGGAGGCGAGACGCTTTGGCGCCGCCTGGACCGGGCGTGCTAGAGCAACACGATGGCTACTCCGGCAGTGATCTTCGACGTGGACGGTACTCTCGTCGACACCAACTATCTCCACACGCTGGCGTGGGCCCGCGGGTTCAGGGAGGCAGGCGAGACGGTCTCCATGTCCGCCATCCACCGCCTCATCGGGATGGGCAGCGACCAGCTGGTCGAGGAGCTCGTCAATCACGAGAGCGAGGAGGCGTCGAACGGGCACACGGCTCAGTTCGAGAAGCTGATGCCCGAGATCGAGCCCTTCCCCTGCGCCGCCGAGATCCTAGACGAGGTGCACAAGCGGGGGGCCAAGGTGGTGCTGGCCTCGTCCGCCAGCGAGGACGAGCTCGACGCCATGCTGGAGGCCATCGGCCCCGTCGACGGCTCGATCGACTACATCGTCAAGAAGGACGACGTGGACGAGAGCAAGCCGGCACCCGACATCTTCAGGGCGGCCATCGAGGGCGCCGAGCTCGATCCCGCCGCCAGCCTGGTGGTGGGTGACACAGTGTGGGACATCGAGGCGGCCAAGAAGTGCGACCTGAGGGTGGTGGGCATCCTCACCGGCGGCATCAGCCGCCAGGAGCTGGAGGAGGCGGGTGCCGTCGCCGTGTACGAGGACGTGGCCCAGCTCCTTCGCGAGCTCGACGACAGCCCCATCGCCGAGCTGCTGTCCGAGCACGGAGACGGCAAGTGAGCACCGGGGCGGTGGTCGCCGCCCTCGCCTCGACCTGGTAGGTCGCCTTCTGGGCCGTCCAGCCCGGTGCAGGGCCTGGGCGAACAACGTCTACACTCGACAGGCGTGGCGGCATCTACCCCGCTAGAGGTGGGCGTGGAGAAAGAAGAGCGGGAGCGGCTGGAGGTACAGAGGGTCATCGGCCGTCTGTGGGCGGAGTACAAGACCTCCGACTCCCAGGAGGCTCGAGACGGGCTCATCGTCCACTATTCCCCGCTGGTGAAGTACGTGGCCGGCCGGGTGTCCGTGGGCCTGCCCCAGAACATCGAGCAGGCCGACCTCGTCAGTTACGGGATCTTCGGGCTCATCGACGCCATCGACAAGTTCGATCCGGGCCGGAACATCAAGTTCGAGACCTACGCCATCTCCCGGATCAAGGGTGCCATCATCGACGAGCTCCGCCTGATCGACTGGGTACCCCGCTCGGTGCGTGCCAAGGCCAGGTCGGTGGAGAAGGCCTACGCCAAGCTCGAGGCCTCACTCCTCCGTACGCCGTCCGACGCCGAGGTGGCCGGCGAGATGGGGATCACCGAGAGCGACCTGCAGCGCGTGTTCCAGCAGGTGTCCTTCGTCGGCCTGGTGGCCCTCGACGAGATGCTCTCGGTGAGCGGGGAGCGAGGGGAGTCCACCACGCTCGGGGACACCATCGCCGACAAGGGCGACGGCCCCATGCAGGCCTTCGAGGTCGAAGAGACCAAGGAGGTCCTGGCCGACGCCATCAACCGGCTGGCCGACCGGGAGAAGATCGTCCTCACCCTCTACTACTACGAGGGCTTCACCCTCGCCGAGATCGGCGACGTGCTGGGCGTCACCGAGAGCAGGGTCTGCCAGATCCACAGCAAGGCCGTGCTGCAGCTCCGTTCCCGCCTGGCCCGAACCTGACGTACGCGGGCCTGGTTCGGTCCGCCCTCTTCCCGCCAGCTCTTCCCGCCAGCTCTTCCCCCCAGCTCTCTTCCCCCAAAGCGTCAGCACTCTCAGGGGGAAATCATGCGCTCGCTCCTAGTCGTGGCCGCGGCCTCGGCGGCTGCCCTTCTTCCAGTCGGCCTGCTTCCCGCCGGCCCAGACGCACCGGCACCGGCGGCACCCGTCACGGTGCTCCATCGACCACCCGTCGACGCCCCCGTCGTCGACGGGTTCCGTCCCCCGGCTTCGCCCTTCGGGCCGGGCAACCGCGGTATCGACTACGCCACCGTCGAGGGCACCACGGTGCGGGCGTCGGCCGACGGCCAGGTGGTCTTTGCCGGTCAGGTGGGAGGCCGGCTGCACGTCGTGGTGCGCCACGCCGACGGCATCCGGACCAGCTACTCCTTCCTCGCCGCTGTCACCGTGCGACGGGGACAGCGGGTGAGCGCCGGCGCCCAGGTGGGCACGGCCGGACCATCGCTGCACTTCGGAGCCCGCAGGGGTGATGCCTACATCGATCCGCTCACCCTCTTCGGTCCCGTCGGCGGCGCCCGGGTGCACCTCGTCGCCGACGAGCCCGACCAGCGGGCCGCCCGGACACCACCGTCGCCGGTCACCAGGGCGGAGGTGAGGTGGGCTCGGGCCGGCGTCCCCTGAGCCGCTTCCGGTGGCCGAACCACACGCTCTAGCGTGTCCGCCACCAAGGGCGAGCAGGAGGCCGGCGTTGCACGAGCGCAACCAAATCTACGTCGGCGGAACCTGGGAACCATCCTCGGGAACCGGGTTCATAGACGTGGTCGACGCCACCACCGAGGAGATCGTCGGCCACGTCCCCGACGGCACGGCCGACGACGTGCATCGGGCCGTAGCCGCGGCCCGGGCCGCTCTGCCGGAGTGGGCGGCCACCCCGGTCGAGGACCGGGCCAAGGCCCTGGAGCGGTTGAGCGAGGCCTTGCAGGCCCGCACGTCGGAGCTGACCACGCTGGTGACCAGGGAAGTGGGTACTCCGGTCAACCTCTCCGCCCTGGCACACGTGGGCCTGCCCACCATCACCCTGGCCTCGACGGCCCAGATCGTTCGCACCTACGCCTTCGAGGAGACGGTGGGCAGCTCCCTCGTGGTGTCCGAACCCGTTGGGGTGGTGGGCTGCATCACACCCTGGAACTACCCGCTGCACCAGGCCGTGGCCAAGGTGGCGCCGGCACTGGCCGCCGGCTGCACCGTGGTCCTCAAGCCCAGCGAGGTGGCGCCCCTGAGCGCCTTCGTCCTTGCGGAGATGGTGCACGAGCTGCCTCTTCCGCCCGGCGTGTTCAACCTCGTGAGCGGTACGGGCACCGACGTCGGCGAAGCACTGGTGGACCACCCCGGGGTGGACATGGTCTCCTTCACCGGCTCCACAGCCGCCGGGCGCCGGGTGGGCGAGGTGGCGGCGCGCACCGTTAAGCGGGTTGCCCTCGAGCTCGGGGGCAAGTCGCCCACCGTCATCCTCGCCGACGCCGACCTGCGCCGGGCCGTCACCGCCGGGGTCACCTCCGCCTTCCTCAACTCGGGTCAGAGCTGCCTGGCCCAGAGCCGCATGCTCGTCCCACGGTCCAAGCTCGCCGAGGTCGAGGATCTTGCCGTTGCCGCCACCGAGTCGTTCATGGCCGGCGACCCGCTGAGTCCGGCCACGCGTCTGGGTCCCCTGGCCTCAGAGACGCAGCGCCAGCGGGTGTGGGGCCACATGGGCAGGGCCGAGGCGGATGGGGCCCGCCTCCTCACGGGGGGGACCGGCGTGCCCGAGGGGCTGGAGCGCGGCTTCTTCGTACGTCCGACCGTGTTCTCC